>NZ_JAMYQY010000036.1:0-40977 GCF_040321125.1 Mesorhizobium sp. M0518 | reverse complement strand
TCGCCTGTCTTTTCGGCGCCAAGAAGAATTAAAGGCACGCGGCAGCGTTCCCTCCCCCTTGTGGGGAGGGTTAGGGTGGGGGTTCTTCTTCGCAAGAATCCATATGCGATAGCCCTGCCCACGAGGGGGGGAGATTGGCAGCTTCGCCGCGTTCGCCAAACATAGGCGCCGCAAAGAGAAGGGCCGGCAACCGCCAGCCCTTTATGCCTCTTAAGCCCGTGCCAACCAGCTCAGCTGGACCTTAAGCCAGGAGTTAATTCGCCGGCTAATTACCGATCTTGCTTCAGCCTGCGGCACAGCTCATCAAGCTGTTCCAGCGACCGGTACGAAACCCGCAGCACGCCGCCCTTGCCCTTGTGATCCACCGACACAATCATGCCGATCGTGTCGGTCAACAGCTTCTCCAGCGCCAGCGTGTCGGCGTCCTTTTCGTCAGGACTTGGCGCCGGCTTGGCTTCCCTAGCGCTGCTGGTGCCGGCCGGCATCTGCGCCAGCGCTTCGGCCTGGCGCACCGAAAGGCCCTCTTCGACGATGCGCTTGGCAAGGCCGGCCGGATCTTCCGCCGTCACCAGCGTGCGGGCATGACCCGCCGACAGGGCGCCGTCGACCAGCATGTCGCGGATCACGTCCGGCAGCTTCAAGAGCCTGAGCGTGTTGGCGACATGGCTGCGGCTCTTGCCGATCACCTGGCCGAGATCGGCCTGGGTGTAGCCGTGCTCATCGATCAGCTGTTGATAGCCAAGCGCTTCCTCGACCGCATTGAGGTCGGTGCGCTGGACGTTCTCGATGATCGCCAGTTCGAGCGCGGTGCGGTCGTTGACCTCGCGGATGATGACCGGAATCTCGGACAGCCCGGCGCGCTGCGCCGCGCGCCAGCGCCGCTCGCCGGCGATGATCTCGTAGCGGCCGGCTTGTGTCGGCGAAGGCCGCGCCACCACCGGCTGGACGACGCCGTGTTCGCGGATCGACTGGGCAAGATCGGTCAGCTCGGCGTCGCCGAAATGCCGGCGCGGATTTTTCGGATTGGGGGTCAGGAACTCGATCGGCACCTTGCCGTCGGCGCTCATGCCGGGCTTCTCAGGCGCTGCGGGGCGATCGATCTCGCCGATCAGCGCAGCCAGTCCACGCCCCAGTCTCTTTCTTGAAAGGTCTTCGCTCATCTTTATTCCAGTTGGCTATTCCAAATCGTTTCGGTATCGAATCGGCTTTTAGCTATGCATCCGGCCTAATCAAGCGGCGCGTAACTTGCGCTCGCGGCGGATCACTTCCGACGCCAGTTGCAGATAGGCCTGGCTGCCGGAGCACTTCAAATCATAGAGGATCGCCGGCTTGCCGTAGGACGGCGCCTCGGACACCCGCACATTGCGCGGAATGACGGTCTCGTAGACCTTGTCGCCCATATGCGCCCGCACATCCTGCACCACCTGGTTGGCGAGATTGTTGCGGCCGTCATACATGGTCAGCACGATGCCCTGGATGGTGAGATCCGGATTGATCGAGCGGCGCACCTGCTCGACAGTCTCCAGCAACTGGCTGAGACCTTCGAGCGCGAAAAACTCGCATTGCAGCGGCACAAGAACAGAATCGGCCGCGGCCATTGAATTCAAAGTCAAAAGGTTGAGCGATGGTGGGCAGTCGATCAGCACATAGCCGAACGGCGCGCCGCGGTCGGTCGCAGCGCGCAGCGCATTGCGCAGCTTGAGCACACGGTCGGGCGCCGAGGCGATCTCCATTTCGATGCCGAGCAGATCAAGCGTCGACGGCACGATCGACAGGCCGGGCACCGCCGTGGGGATGGCCGCGGCCTCCAGTTCCAGTTCGCCGGTCAGCACGTCATAGGAGGACACCGTGCGGTCCTTGCGGTCGATGCCGAGACCGGTGCTGGCATTGCCTTGCGGATCGAGATCGACGATCAGCACCTTTTCGCCGATTGCAGCCAGCGCGGTCGCCAGATTGATGGCGGTCGTCGTCTTGCCGACACCGCCCTTCTGGTTGGCTACAGTGATGATTCGGGGGCCATTCTTCATCATGGGTCTATGCCAGAAATTCATTTTGGGCGCCAAATCGCCTGTCAGTGACGGATCAGACAGGTCGCAGGTTGGACAATTCCAGGATGACGCCGCCAGCGTCGGTCACACTTGGATGTTCTACCAGATCGAAGGACCATCGGTGAACGCTTTCTTGCACTTCGGCGCGGTAATCCCGGCCTTTGTGGAACAGGCCGCGCGCGCCTGAAATCAGCCATGGCGCCGACAGGTCCAGCAAGGTCGAAAGCGAGGCCAAAGCCCGCGCCGTGACAACTTGCGGTGTCGAAACAAGCGCATGGCTGTCATCGATGCGGCGCGCCACGACTCGCGCCGGCAGCCTGAACTGCCCGACGACGGTCTGCAGGAAGGACGCCTTTTTGCGATTGCTTTCAACCAGGTCGATGCTGGCGCCGTCGCGCTCGGCAAGCAGGAAAGCCATGACAAGGCCCGGAAATCCGCCGCCCGAGCCGAGATCCACCCAGCGCGTGGCAACCGGTTCTATGCGTCCGAGTTGGGCGCTGTCCAGGATATGGCGCTGCCAGACATCGCCCGACGTCGATTGCGCCACCAGATTGATGCTGCGATTCCATTTCTGGAACATCTGCTCGAAGGCCACCAGCCGATCGAATGTTTCACGTGAAACCGGGCCTGCCGCGTCCTGCAGGCTCTCTAGGGAAATAGAACTCACGCAACTTCCTTTTGTGGGCGCTGGGTGCTTTCCGCGTGACGGACATGCGCGACGATGATCGCCAGCGCCGCCGGCGTCATGCCTTCCATGCGCTGGGCATCAGCGATGGAGCGCGGCCGCCGCGCCTGCATCTTCTGCTTCAGCTCGTTCGACAGACCCGGCACTCCGGCGAAATCGACCGTCTCGGGGATAAGCCGGCTCTCCTCATGCCGGATTTGCGCCACGTCAGTCTTCTGGCGGTCGAGATAGACAGAATACTTCGCTTCCGTCTCGAGGCGCTCCGCCGTCTTGCCGTCGATCGCCGCAAAGCGCGGATCGACGCCGACCAGCCAGGCGACATCGACGTCAGGATAGGACAGCAATTCATAGCTGGACCGGCGCACGCCATCCCGGTTGATGTCCAGCCCGTGTCGCGCCGCCTCGTTCGGCGTCAGGGCGAGCGACTTCGCCAAGTCCCGCGCCTCATCCAGGCTTTGCATGACCTGCCCGTAGCGTTGCATGCGCTGTGCCGAAGCGATGCCCAGCTTTGCAGCCAGAGGCGTCAGTCGTTCATCCGCATTGTCGGCACGCAGCGACAGCCGGAATTCGGCCCGAGAGGTGAACATCCGGTAGGGTTCGCTGATGCCGCGGCTGGTCAGGTCGTCGACCATCACCCCAATATAGGCTTCGGTGCGGCTGAGCACGATCTGCTCGCTCCCCGCCGCCCGCCGCGCCGCATTGAGGCCTGCGAGCAAGCCTTGCCCGGCTGCTTCCTCATAGCCGGTCGTGCCGTTGATCTGCCCGGCGAGGAAAAGACCCCTGATGCGCTTCGTCTCCAGCGTCTGATGCAGTTCGCGCGGATCGACGTGATCATACTCGATGGCATAGCCGGGCTGCAGCATGGTTGCGCGCTCCAGCCCCGGAATGGTTTTCAATATATCGAGCTGTACGTCTTCGGGCAGCGAGGTCGAAATACCATTGGGATAAATGGTATCGTCGTCCAGCCCTTCCGGCTCCAGAAAGATCTGGTGCCCGTCCCTATCGCCGAACTTGACGATCTTGTCCTCGATCGACGGGCAATAACGCGGCCCAACGCCCGCGATCGAGCCGGAATACATGGCCGACCGGCCAAGATTGACGCGGATCAACTCATGCGTGGCCGTCGTCGTGCGGGTGATGCCGCACTCGATCTGCGGCGTGGTGATGCGGTCGGTCATCAGCGAGAACGGCACAGGATTCTCATCCGCCGCCTGGCTTTCCAGCGACACCCAGTCGATGGTCCGGCCGTCGAGCCGTGGCGGCGTGCCCGTCTTCAGCCGTCCGAGTTTGAAACCCGCGCGGTCCATCGTCGCCGAGAGCCCAAGGCTGGCCTGCTCGTTCATGCGGCCGGCGACAATCTTCTTCTCGCCAATATGGATAAGCCCACGCAAAAAAGTTCCGGTCGTCAGCACGACCGCGCCACAGCCAAGCCGCCTGCCGTCGGCGAGGAGAATAGCCGTGATCCGCCCATCGGCGATCTCAAAATCCAGAACCTCGCCTTCGACCACGTCGAGATCATTCTGCTGCAGAATCGCTTCCTGCATGGCAAGGCGATAGAGCTTTCTGTCGGCCTGCGTCCGGGGTCCGCGCACCGCTGGACCCTTGCGGCGGTTGAGCAGGCGGAACTGGATACCGGCAGCATCCGCCACCCGCCCCATCAAGCCGTCCATAGCATCGATCTCGCGGACCAGGTGACCCTTGCCGAGCCCGCCGATCGCCGGATTGCACGACATGACCCCGATCGTGTCGAAACGCAGCGTCACCAAAGCGGTCTTCGCACCGGCCCGCGCTGCAGCGCTGGCCGCCTCGCAACCCGCGTGGCCACCGCCCACCACAACCACATCATAGTGATTGGTCATTTCCAAGTCCCAGACTCAAAAGATTGAGGGACACATGTCCCCGTGAGGCTTTGCTGTCAAGAAAACTCCGCGGGTCGTTTCACGTGAAACAACCTTGCGGGCTGTCAGCTCCATGTTTCACGTGAGTCACCAAGGCCGCCTGACGCGTTTCACGTGAGTCACACAGGCAGCGCAGCGCGGTGGCCCAGACGAAGCCTCCCCGCCTTCGTCATCCACGGGCGGAGCGTCCGCGAATCGGCGTCGCGGAGACCCGAGGATCCATGCCGTGACCTTGGCCAAAGGGTACAGCGGAGCAGAATTCTGCATCGTGGCCGCTGCTTTGATGTCGCGGCATGGATCCTCGGGTCTGCGCTGCGTCGCTGCGCTCCTTGCTTCGCCCGTGGATGACGAAGCGATACACCGCACTGTTTCACGTGAGTCATTTCCCAATACAGAACTGTGAGAAAATCACATCCAGCATGTCCTCGACGTCGATGGCGCCGACAATACGGCCCAGGCGATCCGCGGCAAGCCGCAACTCTTCGGCGCGCAATTCCTGCCCGACAGTCTGGCCGTCGGTTGCACGAAGCAGGTGCCTATTCGCTGCGCCAAGCAATTCGACGTGGCGCAGCCGCGATGGCAAAACATCACCGACGCTGCCGGCTGCTTCCGCAGCTCGCCGGCCGATTTCCGCCAGCAGTCTCTCCACGCCCGTCCCGTTTTTTACCGAAATGACAAGGTTGTAGTCTTCCATCGCCCCGCTCGCCGCGCGGTCTTCCAGCAGATCGCGCTTGGTGCCAACGCGCAAGGTCGGCGCCGCGGTCGGCAATGAACGAATATCCCCAGGATTCGTAACATCCTGCAGCAACAGCAAGAGATCGGCGCCATGCGCCTTGGCCCTCGCCTTCTCGATGCCGATCGCCTCGACCTTCCCCGGCGCATCGCGCAGCCCGGCCGTATCTGTAAGCCTGACCCGCAGCCCCTGGAGATCAAGTGTCACTTCAAGCAGATCCCGCGTCGTGCCGGGTTCATCCGTTACTATAGCGGCATCCCGCCGGGCCAGGGCATTGAACAGACTCGACTTACCGGCGTTGGGCGCGCCAAGGATAACGACCTCGAAGCCGTCGCGAATGATCTCGGCGGCGCGAAACCCGGCGATGTGGCGATCGATCTCGCCGATCATGGTCCTGACATCAGACCAGACCGTATCCGAAACGGAACCGGGGACATCGTCCTCATCGGCGAAATCGATTTCCGCCTCGATCATGGCCCGGGCATGGATCAGTCTGCGGCGCCAGCCAAGATAGAGTTCGCTCTGGACGCCTTCGGCATTTTGAACGGCAAAACGCCGCTGCGCCTCGGTCTCAGCATTAACGAGATCCGCCAACGCCTCGGTCTCGACCAGGTCGACCTTGCCGTTGAGAAAGGCGCGGCGCGTGAATTCGCCGGGTTCCGCGTGCCTGACGCCGTCATGGCCTGCGATCGTCTCCAGCACTTTTGCCACAACGGCACGACCGCCATGGACGTGGAATTCCGCAACGTCCTCGCCGGTGAAACTGGCCGGACCGCGAAAGAAAACGACCAGGCCAGTGTCGAGCACGGTCCCATCGGGTGCCCTGAATCGGCGCAGAACTGCCGAGCGGTCCTTAACCATGCCGCCGGCAATCGTTTCGACTACGAATCGAGTCTGCGGGCCGGAAATACGGATGACGGCGACGCCGGCCGGGAGCCGGCCGCTCGACAGCGCTACGATGGAACCGCCTGAAATCATTTGCCCGCTCTACCGAACCGCCCTAGCTTTACGCCTATCCGACCCATCCGAGTTTGCCCATCGTGACGTTGCCCGCGCAAAACCTGCTCGCTGAAGAAGCAAGCCCCTATCTGCAGCAGCACAGCGGCAATCCCGTGCACTGGCGCGCCTGGTCGCCGGCTTCGCTCGAGGAGGCGAAGGCGCTGGACAGGCCGATCCTGCTCTCGGTCGGCTATGCCGCCTGCCACTGGTGCCACGTCATGGCGCATGAAAGCTTCGAGAACGATGGTGTCGCCGCCGTCATGAACCGTCTGTTCGTCAATATCAAGGTCGACCGCGAGGAGCGTCCCGACATCGACCAGATCTATATGGCTGCACTCTCCGCCATGGGCGAGCAAGGCGGCTGGCCGCTGACCATGTTCCTGACGCCGGACGGCAAGCCGTTCTGGGGCGGCACCTATTTTCCGCGCGAGCCACGCTATGGCCGCCCCGGTTTCATCCAGGTGATGGAGGCGGTGGACAAGGCCTGGCGCGAGAAGCGGGCGAGCCTCAACCAGAGTGCCGACGGCCTGACCTTACATGTCGAGGCGCGGCTTGCCGGCTCGCATGCGAAAACAGGGCTCGATCGCGGCACGCTGGCTGAGCTTGCCAAGGGTATAGACGGCATGATCGACCGCGATCTCGGCGGCCTGCGCGGCGCGCCGAAATTCCCCAATGCGCCGTTCATGCAAACGCTGTGGCTGTCCTGGCTGCGCGACGGCAACGCCAGCCACCGCGACGACGTCCTACTCAGTCTTGAGCAGATGGTGAGCGGCGGCATCTACGACCATATCGGCGGCGGGCTCAGCCGTTACTCGACCGACGCCGAATGGCTGGTGCCGCATTTCGAAAAGATGCTTTACGACAATGCCCAGCTGATCCGCTTCTGCAACTGGGCCTATGCCGCAAGCGGCAACGAGTTGTTCCGGGTCCGAATCGAAGAGACGATCGACTGGCTGCTGCGCGAAATGCGCGTCGACGGCGGCGCATTTGCCGCCAGTCTCGACGCCGACAGCGACGGCGAGGAAGGGCTGTTCTACACTTGGAGCAAAGACGAGGTCGAGGCCGCACTCGGTGACGATTCCGCCTTGTTTGTCAATCACTTCACGCTCTCCAGCCCGCACGGCTGGGAAGGCAAGCCGGTTGTTCACCAAACCCTGTCCCAGCAATCGCAATATGTGATCGATCGCGAAGAGATCAGCCCGCTCAAGGGGAAACTCCTTGCAGTCCGGGAAGAGCGGGTCAGGCCCGGCCTTGACGCAAAGACCCTCACCGACTGGAACGGCCAGATGATCGCGGCGATTGCAGAAGCCGGCCGGTCGCTGGCGCGGCCTGACTGGATCGATGCGGCGGCAAAAGCCTTTGCCCATATCCGCGCTGCCAGCCGCGACGGCCGCTTGCCGCATTCGATGCTCGGCGCCAGAAAACTGTTTCCTGCTTTGTCCAGCGACTATGCCGCCATGACCAACGCAGCCATCTCGCTGTTCGAGGCCACTGGGGATTGGAGCTATGTCGACCAGGCCGGCCAGTTTGTCGAGCAGCTCGACCATTGGCACGCCGATACCGAAAAGGCAGGTTATTACCTGACTGCCTCGGACAGCACCGACGTGCCGATCCGCATCCGCGGCGATGTCGACGAGGCCATTCCGTCCGCCACCGGCCAAATCATCGAAGCACTGGTCCGGCTCGCCTCCGTCACCGGCGATCTCGAGCTGCACGAGAAAGCCTGGGAGGTCGCCGAACATGCCGCCGGCCGTGCCGCAAACCAAGCCTATGGCCAGGCCGGCATCGTCAACGCCTGCGCGCTGGCGATCGAGCCGCTCAAACTGGTCATCGTCGATACGCTGGGCGATCCAAAGCTCGTTCCGGTTGCGAATCAAAACCCGGATCCAAGGCGGGTGGACATCATCGTGCCGATCGGTACGGATACGAATCGACCCTTGCTACCCGGCGGGATGCTGCCGCCGACCGATAAAGCGGGCGCCTGGCTCTGCACCGGCCAGGTTTGTCTTCCCGCCGTCACGGATCCCGAAGAGCTGGAACGCCTTCTCAACCACCAATAGGTCAGGCGCCTTGCGCCGGCTCGGAGAACGCCTCGGTCGAAGAACCAGCCGGCCGGCGCTTGAACAGCAAATCCTTGGCGGCGATCACCGCACCGATGGTGATCAGCACGCAGGCGAGCGCCACCGACCAGTGAAACACACCAAAGCCTGCCAGCAACAGCACGATGACCGACAACAGCGGCGCGGCGTAGGACAGGGCGCCAAGGATCATGATGTCACCGTGCTTGCAGCCAAAATCCCAGGCGTAGAAGCCGGCTCCCAGAGGAATCGTGCCCAGAATGACGATAGCCGTCCACTGCGTCGGCGTCTGCGGCCAGACCGTGGTCTCAAGCATCAGGTGCAGCGAGAAAGCGACCGCCGCCGTGATGAAGCAATAACCGGCCACGACATCCGTCGGCACCTGGCCGAAGCGGCGTGACAGGACGGAATAGCCAGCCCAGATGAAGGCGCAGAAGAGCGCGATGACATGGCCCTTCATCACCCCATTGGCTAGGCCGACATTGCCGCCCTTGGTGATCACCACGATGGCGCCGGCAAGCCCTAGAACGACGCCGACGATGTGATGAACCCGGAGCCTTTCGCCAGGCAGGAAGGCGGCGAAAACAACGATCAGCAGTGGCCAGAGATAGGCGATCAAGCTGACCTCGACCGGCGGCGCCGACTGGATCGCGAAAAAATAGGCGCAGTGGTAGATGCACAGTCCCGCCGTGCCGACCGCCCAGACCGGCCATGGCTGCCGCAGCGATCGGATCGCGCCTGGGCGAAAGATCCAGCTGCCGGCGCCAACCAGCCCTCCAAGCAAGAAGGTCATGGCTGCCAGCTGAAACGGCGGGATCGAGCCCGCGGCGGTCGACAGCAGCGCCAGGAAAGACCAGGTCAGGATGGCCGAAAAGCCGATCAGGGTCGGGATTGTCTTCTTCACGTCGCTGCTTCCAGTTTGCAGACACGAGCTTTGCATGAACGCGAAATCGTCCGCCGCCGCATACAGCCGCCCGATATCGGGAAAGCGACTTGCCGCCGGACAATGAAAAACCCCATCCCGGTTTCGCGGAATGGGGCTTCAATACAGAGACCGGAAGATTTCGGCCTGACCTTTACGTGTTCATCGAATCGAAGAAATCCGCATTGGTCTTGGTCTGCTTCAGCTTGTCGATCAGGAACTCGATCGCGTCGGTGGTTCCCATCGGCGCCAGGATGCGGCGCAGCACAAAAATCTTCTGCAGATCCTGCTTGGAGACCAGCAGGTCCTCCTTGCGGGTGCCGGACTTCAAGATGTCCATGGCCGGATAGATGCGCTTGTCGGCCACCTTGCGGTCGAGCTGGATCTCGCAGTTGCCGGTGCCCTTGAACTCTTCGAAGATGACTTCGTCCATGCGGCTGCCGGTATCGATCAGCGCGGTGGCGATGATGGTCAGCGAGCCGCCTTCCTCGATGTTGCGGGCGGCGCCGAAGAAGCGCTTCGGCCGCTGCAGGGCGTTGGCGTCGACACCACCGGTCAGCACCTTGCCGGATGACGGCACGACGGTGTTGTAGGCGCGGCCGAGGCGGGTGATCGAATCGAGCAGGATGACGACATCGCGGCCATGTTCGACCAGGCGCTTGGCCTTTTCGATGACCATTTCGGCGACCTGCACGTGGCGCACCGCCGGCTCGTCGAAGGTCGAGGAGATCACCTCGCCCTTCACCGAGCGCTGCATGTCGGTCACTTCTTCCGGCCGCTCGTCGATCAGAAGCACGATCAGATAGCATTCCGGATGGTTGGCGGTGATCGAGTGGGCGATGTTCTGCATCAGAACCGTCTTGCCGGTACGCGGCTGCGCGTTGATCAAAGCGCGCTGTCCCTTGCCGATCGGCGCGACGAGGTCGATCACGCGGGCCGAGATGTCCTTGGTGGTCACATTCTCGATTTCCATCTTCAGCCGCTTGGTCGGATAGAGCGGCGTCAGATTGTCGAAGTGGATCTTGTGACGGATCTTCTCGGGATCGTCGAAATTGATGGTGTTGACCTTGAGCAGCGCGAAATAGCGCTCGCCCTCTTTCGGGCTGCGGATCGGCCCTTCGACCGTATCGCCGGTCTTCAGCGAAAAGCGCCGGATCTGCGACGGCGAAATATAGATGTCGTCGGGACCTGGCAGATAATTGGCGTTGGCGGAGCGCAGGAAGCCGAAACCGTCCTGCAGCACCTCGACCACGCCATCACCGATGATCTCGATCTCCTGGGCGGCCAGCTTCTTCAGGATCGCAAACATCAGCTCCTGCTTGCGCATGACGCTGGCGTTTTCGACCTCGAGCGATTCGGCATAAGCGATCAGCTCTGGCGGTTTCTTGTTCTTGAACTCGGCGAGTTTCATTTCTTGCATAGACGGACCTTGAATAGATGGAGTCTGGGTAAGCTTTGGGAAAATATCGGCGGGATGCGACAAATGCCGGGCGCGGCCGAAAACAACGAGGGGCGGCGCATGACGGGAAGGAAGACCCGTCTTTTATCGTCGGTCGGGTGAAAGAGCAAGCTGCGTTTTGCGTGGCCTATGAAGGCTTAAAACGCATCAATGCCTGTCGCTGGCTCCTGGCCGTTTTGATCGACATGCATCAGAACGGCTTGACCACCACCAGGATGACGATTGCGATCATCAGCAATGTGGGGATCTCGTTGACCATTCGCCAGTGCCTGGCCGGTTTTTCATTGCGGTCCTCGGCGAATTTGCGCACCGCGCCCGAGAGATAGCCATGCATGGCCGACAGCAAAAGCACCGCTCCGATCTTGGCGTGCAGCCAGCCGCCGTGGAAACCAAAACCCTTCCAGGCGAGCCACAGGCCGAACACCCAGGTGACGATCATCGCCGGGTTGATGATGCCCCGCAGCAGGCGCCGCTCCATCACCTTGAAGGTTTCCGACTGCACCGAGCCCTTCTCGGCATCGGCGTGATAGACCAGCAGCCGCGGCAGATAGAGCATGCCCGCCATCCATGAGATGACGGCGAGGATATGGATCGCCTTGGCCCAGGGATAGAAACTGTCGGGTGCCGCGAAATACAAAAGCGCGGTGAAAACGACCAGTACGGCGATACCTGATATCATGCGCATCATCGCCTGGCCGGTGCTGTTCGTGTTGTTCATCTGAGCCATCAGCGTGTCGCGCTCCGCACCTGTTTCACCATCGCCTCGACATGGGCGATCGGCGTCTCCGGCGTGATGCCGTGGCCGAGGTTGAAGATCAGCGGCCCGTCTCCCAGCGCTCCCAGGATCGCCTCGACGCCATCCGACAGCGCCTTGCCGCCAGCCACGAGCCGCAAGGGATCGAGATTGCCCTGAACCGCACCTGAGCGCTGCAATTCCTTCGCCGCGACCAAGGGCACCGTCCAGTCGATCCCCAGCGCCGTTACGCCGGTCTTTTGCCGATAGGTCCGGTAGCGCGAACCGGCGCCCTTGGGAAAACCGATGATCGGAACATCGGGATGAACCGCCCGCACCCGGCCAACGATCTCGGCCATTGGCTGAACGCAGAACAGGTCGAAAGTTTCATCGTCCAGCACGCCGGACCAGGAATCGAAAATCTGCACCACATCCGCACCCGCCTCGATCTGGCGGATGAGATAGGCGGCCGAATGTTCGGCAAGCACCTTCAGCAGTCGTTGAAACGCCACCGGCTCGCGATAGGCAAAAAGCCGCGCCGGCGCCTGGTCGGGTGTGCCATGGCCGGCGATCATGTAGGTCGCCACCGTCCACGGCGCGCCGCAGAAGCCTATCAGGGTTGTCTCTTCGGGGAGTTTGGCCCGCAACCGGCGAACCGTCTCGTAGACCGGTTCGAGATTCACGTGAAACACCTTGCCTTCCAGAGCCAAGATCTCCGGCGCGGTGATCGGCGTCAGCAGCGGCCCTCTGCCCTCTTCGAAGCGCACGTCACGGCCAAGCGCATGCGGAACGACAAGGATATCGGAAAACAGGATCGAGGCATCGAAACCAAAACGCTCGATCGGCTGCAAGGTCACTTCGACCGCAAGGTCAGGATCGTAGCAGAGGTCCAGGAACGAGCCTGCTCGCCTGCGTGTCTCCCGATACTCCGGCAGATAGCGCCCAGCCTGACGCATCATCCAGAGCGGAGGCGGAAAATGGGCCTTGCCCTTCAGGACATCCAGCATGATCCGGTTCTGGGGCATCGGGCGCTCGCTTCTCCCAGCCTCTTCTATAATCAAAGATTCTTATATCTAAGATTCTTCTGATTCTAAGAGTCTGTTGGTTCTGGTGGTTGTCACCTGTCCCGCTTTGCCCCGGAAAACACCAGCCAACATATTGTCGCGTGCTTCTTTTTCCCAGATGTAGGGTTCTGGGGATAGCTCCGAATCGATCAATCGAGTCAAAGTGTTAGGCACAGCGATGAAAGGCAGGTCCTGTGGACGGACCGTAGTCGAAAAAAGCCGTCCCCAAACTTGTCCCCAGTCGCCCGACGAAGCTGACAGCGCATCGAATTGTGGACAAACTGCCATCTGATACAGTCGCCTCCGACAGGCCCGTCTTTTCATCCCGCTTTATCCACAGAAGCCCACAGCCCCAGGTGACCCCTGTGAACAAACCCCAGAGCT
Organism: Mesorhizobium sp. M0518; assembly: GCF_040321125.1. NCBI lineage: Bacteria > Pseudomonadati > Pseudomonadota > Alphaproteobacteria > Hyphomicrobiales > Phyllobacteriaceae > Mesorhizobium > Mesorhizobium sp. M0518. The sequence goes on along the minus strand of NZ_JAMYQY010000036.1, from coordinate 27,974 downwards.
TCTTCCACCTGCACCTGATTTCCGACGCGACCGGCGAAACGCTGCTCGCCGCCGGCCGGGCGGCCTCGGCGCAGTACAAGGACGCGCGCGCCATCGAGCATATCTATCCGCTTATCCGCACCGAAAAGCAGGTGGCGAAGGTGTTCGAGGACATCGAGGAGGAACCGGGCATCATCCTCTATACGGTCGTCGACCAGAAGCTGGCGCGCGGCATCGACGAGCGCTGCGCGGCCATGGGTCTGCCCTGCGTGTCGGTGCTGGAGCCGGTGCTGACCGTGTTCCAGTCCTATCTAGGCACCCCGGCCGGTCGCCGCGTCGGCGCCCAGCATGTCCTCGACGCCGAATATTTCCGCCGCATCGACGCGCTCAATTTCACCATGGACCATGATGACGGCCAGTTGCCGCTCAATATGGACGATGCCGATGTGGTGCTGATCGGCATTTCTCGCACGTCGAAGACGCCGACCAGCATCTATCTCGCCAACCGCGGCATCAAGACCGCCAACATCCCGATCGTGCTTGGCGTCCCGGTGCCGGAAAGCCTGGTTGCCGCCAGCAAGCCGCTGATCGTCGGGCTGATCGCCACCGCCGAGCGCATCTCGCATGTCCGGCAAAACCGCATCCTCGGCAACAGCAGCTCGTATGAGGCATCAGATTATGTCGACCGCGCGGCGATCAGCGAAGAGCTCGCCTATGCCCGCAAGATCTGCACGCGCCATGGCTGGCCGATGATCGACGTCAGCCGCCGCTCGATCGAGGAAACGGCGGCGGCGATCGTTGCCCTGCGCGGGAAGTCGAGATAAATGAGGCTAGCAGCCGGGTGAGGTTTTGCCCGGCTATTTCGACGCCGCGAAGTTCGAAGGTCACGGCATGGATCCTAGGGTCTGCGCCGCGTCGCTTCGCTCCTTGCTTCGCCCTAGGATGACGAAGGGAGGATTGTCTCGGCCAATTTCGAAGGTTTGCGATAGCCGCCAGCTGCTGTTCGACAGCGCAGATGCCAAACCCGACATCCGCGATTGGCCAAAAAAGCCATCACGCCTTCGTCATCCTAGGGCGGAGCAGGAGCGAAGCGACGTCGCGGAGACCCTAGGATCCATGCCGTGACGGTGGTCGAAGGTGCCAGCGGTTTTCTGTTGGAGCCAGAATCTCAACAACGGTTAGACAATTGATCAGGCGCTTAAAACCATGACCGAGAAACTCATCCTCGCTTCGGGCAGCCCGTTCCGCAAGGCGATGCTCGTCAATGCCGGCGTCGATGTCGAGGCGGTGCCGGCTGAAGTCGACGAGCGGGCGCTCGAGGGGCCTTTGCAGGATAGCGGCGTCTCGCCCGAGGACGTCGCCCTGGTGCTGGCCGAGGCCAAGGCCACCGACGTCAGCGAGCGCAGGCCGGGCGTTCTGGTGCTGGGCTGCGATCAGACGCTGTCCCTTGGCGACGAGGTGTTCCACAAGCCGGCCGATAGGGAAGGCGCACGCCGTCATCTCTTGGCTCTGTCGGGCAAGACCCATCAGCTCAACAGCGCCGCTGTTCTGGTCCGCGACGGCAGGGTTTTGTGGCGGCATGTCGGCATCGCCTCGATGACCATGCGCAAGCTCGACCCGGCCTTCATCGGCCGCCATCTCGCCCGCGTCGGCGCCAAGGCGCTGTCCAGCGTCGGCGCCTACCAGGTAGAAGGCGAAGGCATTCAATTGTTCGAGAAAATCGAAGGCGACCATTTCACGATTGTCGGCTTGCCGCTGTTGCCGCTGCTCGCCGAACTGCGTGACCTGGGAGCGATCGATGGCTGAGGTGTCAAAGAAGGCCTTCGTCACCGGCCATCCGGTCAAGCATTCGCGCTCGCCGAAGATCCATGGCCACTGGCTGGCCAAACATGGCATCGACGGGAGCTACCAGGCCATCGATGTCGCGCCGCAGGATTTTGGCGCGTTCGTGAACACGTTGCAGGCAAACGACTACCGCGGCGGCAACATCACCATCCCGCACAAGGAAGCCGCTTTCGCATTGGCCGAACGCCGCGACCAGGCGGCGCAAGAAATCGGCGCCGTCAACACGCTGTGGTTCGAGGATGGCGTCCTGTGGGGCGGCAACACCGACGGTCACGGCTTTGCCGCCAACCTCGACGATCATGCACCGGGCTGGGCAAGCAAGGGTCCGGCGGTGGTGCTCGGCGCCGGCGGCGCGTCGCGCGCCGTCATCCATGCGCTGAAGGAGCGCGGCGTGACCGACATCCGCATCGTCAACCGAACGCTCTCCCGGGCTATAGAACTGCGCGATCGTTTCGGCGCCGGTGTCTCGGCGCATGGCATGGCGGCTACGGATGAACTGCTCGGCGATGCCGGCCTGCTGGTCAACACCACCGCGCTCGGCATGCATGGCAATGAAGGCCTGCCGGCCGATCCCGCCCGGCTGCCCGACCATGCCATCGTCACCGACATCGTCTATGTGCCGCTGGAGACGCCGCTGCTCGCGGCAGCGCGCGCGCGAAAGCTGAAGACGGTCGACGGCCTCGGCATGCTGCTGCATCAGGCCGCGCCCGGCTTCGAGCGCTGGTTCGGCGTCAGGCCGCGAGTTACAGCTGAACTCCGCGCGCTCATCGTTGCCGATCTGGTGCCGAAACCATGATCGTGCTCGGCCTCACCGGATCGATCGGCATGGGCAAGTCGACCACGGCCAGGATGTTCGCTGACGCCGGCGTGCCGGTCCATGATTCCGACGAGACGGTGCATCGCCTCTATGCCGGCAAGGCGGCGCCCCTGGTCGAAGCCGCCTTTCCGGGCACCACATCTGCCGGGGTGGTCGACCGGACAAAACTTGGCGCGCGCGTGCTCGGCGACGCCGCCGGGCTGAAGCGGCTCGAGGCGATCATTCACCCGCTGGTGCGCGCCGACGCCGATGCCTTTCTGGCCAGGCATCGTGGATCAGGCGCGCCGATCGCCGTCCTCGATATTCCCCTGCTGTTCGAAACCGGCGGCCGCAACCGCGTCGACAAGGTCGTCGTCGTCACCGCATCGGCCGAGACCCAGCGCGAGCGTGTGCTGGCGCGGCCAGGCATGACCGAGGAAAAACTGGCGTCGATCCTGGCCAAGCAGGTGCCGGATGCGGAAAAGCGTCGTCAGGCCGATTTCGTGGTCGACACCGGCCAGGGGCTGGACGCCGCGCGGGATCAGGTGAATGCGATCATTGCGGAACTGATCGGGGTCGGCAAGCCGGGCCATTGACACTGGCTGCCGTCTGTCAACGTCAGCGCCGCCCCTCATCTGCCTGCCGGCATCTTCTCCCCGTATAGTGACGGGGAGAAGGAGCTGGCCGCGACCTCGGCTACTCTCTTGCAAACGCAGGAGATTGGCGAAATCCTTTGCGAAGGCGTCCTTCTCCCCGTCACTATACGGGGAGAAGTGCCCGGCAGGGCGATGAGGGGCAGCGCAAACCTGTAGTGATTGCCCTGATCAGCTTCGTTTCCCATTGCCATTTTGTTCCGGTCTCATGATTCTGCTCCTTTGGAGCGACTGATTCGATGCGTGAGATCATCTTCGACACGGAAACCACCGGCCTCGATTCGCGCGACGACCGCGTGATCGAGCTGGGCGGCGTCGAGCTGGTCAACCGCTTCCCGACCGGAAAGACCTTCCACCACTACATCAACCCGCAAGGGCGCGCGATCCATGCCGAGGCACAGGCGGTGCACGGCATCAGCGCGGCGGACCTCGCGGGCAAGCCGACCTTTGCCGAGATTGTGCAGGAATGGCTGGACTTCACCGACGGCGCCAAGCTGGTCGCCCACAACGCAACCTTCGACATCGGCTTTCTCAACGTCGAGTTCGGCCGGCTGGGCCACCCCGTCATCGACAACGGCCTCGTCGTCGACACGCTGGCGCTGGCGCGCCGCAAGCACCCGATGGGCCCCAATTCGCTCGATGCGCTCTGCCGGCGTTACGGCATCGACAACACCAGGCGCACCAAGCACGGCGCCCTGCTCGATTCCGAATTGCTGGCCGAGGTCTATATCGAGCTGATCGGCGGCAAGCAGGCGGCCCTTATCCTCGACAGCGCCACCGCGCCGGCGCAAGGCGAAAATGTCCGCCAGATCGAGATCATCATCAGCCAGCGCCCGGCACCCCTGCGGCCCCGCCTCACCGAAGCCGAACGCGCCGCGCACGCCGGCATGGTCGGGACGTTGGGTGAGAAGGCGTTGTGGCTGAAGGTTGCTGCTGGCAGTTAGAGAAGCGATGGCGGCAAGGCTGGAAGGGCCGACCCTCAAGATTGGCAGCGGACCCCCATAACTTCGTCATCCTAGGGCGAAGCAAGGAGCGAAGCGACGCGGCGCAGACCCTAGGATCCATGCCGTGACGGTGATGATATGTTCCGGCGGTGCAAGAAACCGAGCGTTACCACCCCGTCCCGCGAAACAGCTCGAACCACTCTGGATTGGCCTTTTCGATCAATTCGATCTTCCATTGGCGCGGCCAGCGCTTCAGGGACTTCTCACGTTGGATCGCATCGGTGATGTCGAAAAACTCCTCCTACCAGACCAGCCGCTGAACACCGTAGCGGCTGGTGAAATTAGAGCCTTGGCCCGACTTGTGCTCCGGCATGCGGCGACCGGGGTCGTTGGTGACACCGATATAGAGGGTGCCACCTTCTGGCTCGCAGTCATGTAGACATAACCGGTCATGGTTTTAGCGTAGCGAGCACAGGCGCGGGGACAAGCGCCATTCTGATCCGTTGCATTCTAAGGCGAATGTCACGGCATGGATCCTAGGGTCTGCGCTGCGTCGCTACGCTCCTTGCTCCGCCCTAGGATGACGAAGACGCGAGGGGCCTTCAGCCAACCTCGAAGGCGCGCTGCCCCGCCAGCGTTCCAAACAGAAAACCCGGCACAAGGCCGGGTTCTCAGAAACAACAACGATGACAGCAGGCCTCAGCTCACCTTGACCTTGGACGCCTCGTCCTCGGCCAGCTTCTGCTGGAACATCTGGGCGAAGTCGATCGGGTCGAGCATCAGCGGCGGGAAGCCGCCATTGCGGGTTGCCTCGGCGATGATCTGGCGGGCGAACGGGAACAAAAGGCGCGGGCATTCGATGAACAGGATCGGCAGCATGTGCTCCTGCGGAAAGCCTGCGATGGCGAACACGCCGCCATAGACCAGCTCGACATTGAACAGCACTTCCTGGTCGAAGGACGCCTTGGCGTTCAGCGTCAGATTGACGTCGAACTGCTTGTCGGAGAGCGGGTTGGCGTTGACGTTGACGTTGATGGCGATGCCCGGCGCCTTGTCGCGGCCGCGCAGCGAATTCGGCGCGCCGGGGCTTTCGAACGACAGGTCCTTCACATATTGCGCCAGAACGTTGAGCGACGGCTGCGCCGCATTGCCGTTTCCGTTGGCTGCGCCGACCGGCGCGTCATCCTTGCTGGCCATAAGCCTTGTCCTCTTGCCTGGGCAGCGTCGCTGACCGAATTGAAATCGGGCGTTCGCTACCATGGCGGGGATGACAAGACAAGGTTTGCCGCCTTGCTTCTCGGCCATGGGATGTAGATGGGACGGCGCCCTAATCGTCCTTCAGGCGGCGCCACGGCGAGTTGTGGTCCGGGCCGCGCTTCAGATCGTCCTCGCGCGAATAGTCGCCGTCTTCGAGGTCGATGACCCTGTCGCGCTGGCGGCCGCGAAAACCGCCGGTCGAGAAATTGGTGGCGACGACAATACGGCCCTTGAACCGGCTCCAGGCAAAGTCGCGCAACGGCGGCAGGAACAGCAGCAGGCCGATGATGTCTGATATGAAGCCGGGGATGATTAGGAGGATCGCCGCAACCACGATCATGGCGCCGTGCGCAAGATGGCGGCTGGGGTTCTGGCCGGCGGCCATCTCGGTGCGGATGCGGGCCATCACGCCAAAGCCCTGGTATCGGAGCAAAAGCACGCCGGCGATGCTCGAGGCCAGCACGAGGCCGACCGTCGCCAGCGCGCCGACCTCACGGCCGACGATGACGAAACCGGCGATTTCCAGCAGCGGAAGCGCGAGGAGAAAGAAGGGAAGCAGCGAAATGCGCAAGTCTTGCCAACCTTTTTCGATTGTTATGATCGTTTCGATTGTTTTGGCCGCCAGCGAGCAATCGCCGCTGGCACTGAGGCTGTTAGATAGGTATGCCTGCCTTTGATTTGAATGATTGCGCCTTGCGTTCTATATGCTTTGAATGTTGAACGCTATGCGACCGTGGCCATTGGGCCTGACGGTCCGGCCACAGGGCAGGGATTGATTGGCGGAAGATATGGGATTCTTCGACTTCGGCACGATTTTCTTCCTGATTGCGGCGGTGGTCATCTTTTTCCAGCTGCGCAATGTGCTGGGCCGCCGCACCGGCAGCGAACGGCCGCCCTTCGATCCCTATACGGCGGCCCGCGGTGGCGACAAGGATGCCGCCCAGAAATCCGAGAACGTCGTCTCGCTGCCGCGCAAGCGTCTGCCGGGCGAGCCCGCGGCCGACACCTATGCGGCGATCGACGCCTTCGCCAAGCCCGACACCGACCTCAACAAGGGGCTGCGCGCGATCAAGGACAACGACCCGTCCTTCGAGCCGAAGAGTTTCGTCGACGGCGCCAAGATGGCCTATGAGATGATCGTCATGGCCTATGCCGACGGCGACCGCAAAACGCTGAAGAACCTGTTGTCGCGCGAGGTCTTTGACGGCTTTGTCGCGGCAATAGGCGAGCGCGAGGCCAAGGCGGAGAAGATCCAGTCGTCTTTCGTCGGCATCGACAAGGCCGACATCGTCTCGGCCGAGATGAAGGGCGGCGAGGCGCATGTCACGCTTCGCATCATCAGCGAGCTGATTTCGGCGACCCGCGACAAGGCCGGCGCGGTGATCGATGGCGACCCGGAAACCGTGGCCGAGGTCAAGGACGTCTGGACCTTCGCCCGCGACACACGCTCGCGCGATCCCAACTGGAAGCTCGTCGCCACCGAGGAAGAAGACTGAACCCGGAACGGCGGCGAGGCTCCGGTGTCGCTATCGCCTCTCTTTGTCGGAAAATCTTTTGCCGATCTCCCCGGCTGGGACGATGACGACCATCTGGCGGCCTTCGAAGCCTTTCGCCGTTCAGCCTTTCACGTCCTGACCAAACCGTATCGCAGCGGTGCGCTCGGCGTCGATTTTGATGCCTTCACCAAGGCCTACGCCGAGGCTCGCACCGTTTCGCCGCCGAATCGGTCGGGGAAGGAGGCCCGCACCTTTTTCGAGCGCCATTTCATTCCAGCGCATATCGGCGGCGAGAATGGCGGCGTCGGCCTCGTCACCGGTTTTTATGAGCCCGTCGTCGAAGCGTCGCCGGTGCGAACCGAGCGCTTTTCGGTGCCGCTGCTGTCGCGCCCGGCCGATCTCGTCGATATCGACGACGGCAACCGGCCGCCCAGCCTGGACCCTTACCTCGCCTTCGCTCGCCAGACCGGGGACCGGCTGGTCGAATATCCCGACCGTGGCGAGATCGAGCGCGGGGCGCTGGCCGGCAAAGGCCTGGAAATCGCCTGGCTGGCCGACAAGGTCGATGCCTTTTTCATTCACGTGCAGGGTGCCGCACGACTGAACATGACCGACGGCCGGCTTTCCCGCGTCACCTATGCCGCCAAATCCGGCCAGCGCTTCACCGGGCCCGGCAAGGTGTTGAGCGAACTGGGAGAAATCCCGTTGGCGCAGGTGACGATGCAGTCGATCCGCGCCTGGTTCAAGGCGCATCCGGACCGCGTCGACGAGATCCTGTGGCGGAACCGCTCCTACATCTTCTTCCGCGAGGCCAATGTCGAGGACAGGTCGCTCGGTCCGATCGCCGCCGCCAAGGTGCCGCTGACGCCGGGACGATCGATTGCCGTCGACCGCCTGCTGCACACATTCGGCACGCCGTTCTATATCGATGCGCCGACGCTCACCGCCTTCGACGCCAAACCGTTCCGGCGCCTGATGATCGCGCAGGACACCGGCTCGGCCATCACCGGGCCGGCGCGGGGAGATCTCTTCGCCGGTTCCGGCGATGCGGCCGGCGAGATCGCGGGCGTGGTGCGCAACGCCGCGGATTTTTATGCGCTGGTGCCGCGCGCGCTTATTTCGGACGCGAATCGATGATCCGGCGCACCGAGAAGCTGAGCGAAGACGACCGCGTTCTGTGGAACCTGGTGGCACGCACGGCCAAGCCGCTCAAGGGCAGGATCGCCGTCGACATTCCCGAAATTGCCACCGAGGCCAGGCCGACACCGCCGCAAGCGGCGCTGGCCGCCGCCAATCCGCCCGGCGCGGCAAAGCCGAAGACGCAGCATGTCGCGCATGCGCTCGACGAGCCGACGCTGGACAAGCTGTCGAAGGGCCGGCTGCCGATCGAGGGCCGGGTCGATCTGCACGGCCTGACCCAGGACGAGGCCTATTCGCTGCTGTTTTCATTCCTGCACCGGGCACATGCCGGCGGCATCCGCTATGTGCTGGTCATAACCGGCAAGGGATCGTCCTCAGGCGGCGATGGCGTCTTGCGGCGCGCCGTGCCGGCCTGGCTGTCGACGCCTGCTTTTCGCCCGCTGGTCTCCAGCCACGACCACGCCGCCCGCAACCATGGCGGTTCGGGCGCGCTTTATATCCGGCTGCGGCGGCTTCGATCGTGAGGAGTTCGCTCATGAAGGTGGGTGCATGACCCCGTTCGGCGAGAAGCTGCGGGCGCTGCGAGGCGAACGCGGCGTCAGCCAGAAGGACATGGCGGCGGCGATCGGCGTCAGCGCCGCCTACCTGTCGGCGCTCGAGCATGGCAGGCGCGGCGCGCCGACCTGGACGCTGATCCAGAAGATCATCGGTTATTTCAACATCATCTGGGACGACGCCGAGGATCTGGCGCGGCTGGCCGAAGCCTCGCATCCCCGCGTCAAGCTCGACACGTCGGGTCTAAGCCCCGCCGCTACCGAGCTGGCCAATCTGCTGGCCGAGAACATCGAAAAACTCGACGAGGCGGAGCTTCGCAGCATCACCGCATCGATCCGCGCGGCGCTCGGTCGGCGGCCGTAGCTTCGCGATCCGCGCCGGAGGCGCGCCTTGGCGATTTTCTCGCGAAGGCGTTTCGCTTCACGTGAAGAGATGCCCGCCGGCGATCCGCCAGCAGGCATCCGTGGTGAGATCATTTCTTGCCGGCCGTGCCGCCATTGTTTCCCCGGCCGCCCTTGTCGTTATGGTCGTGGCCATTGTTTCCACCGCCCAGGCAGTTCGACTCGCCGACGCTGCAACAGCGGCCGCTCCACAAATCGTTGGTCGAGGTGTTGGCGCAGCTTGGGATGGTCTGGTTGGCCAAGGCGGGTCCGCCCAGTGCCGATACCGCGATGGCGGCGAGGAATGCATTTCGCAAAAGTAGAGTCATCTGAAGTCTCCATGATTGGTTTCCGTCTACGGCCATGTGTCGTCGGCCGGGAGGAAATGGTTCACGGAGAGATGTGAAATTCTGTCGGAGGTGGTGTCGCGAGCAGCGACAGGGATCCAGTTGGCAACGTCGCGCTGCCCCTCATCCGCCTGCCGGCACCTTCTCCCCGTATAGTGACGGGGAGAAGGGAACTGGTCGCGACCTCGTCGCTCTTCTTGCAACGTTGATGATTGGCGAAATTGTTGGTGACGGCGTCTTTCTCCCCGTCACTATACGGGGAGAAATGCCCGGCAGGGCAATGAGGGGCGGCGCCGACCTATCTGGAAGATGACTGATGGCGCGTCGAGATGGCTGCTCGCGGCAGCCTCATTCGAATACGCGGTGTCTGTATTTACTGAACCGCGCCGACCAGGACCTGCTGGCCGCCGCGGATCGAGACCCAGCGGCCGGTGTTGTCGATCGCCTGCCGCTTGAGGAAGCGGTAGCCGGTCGCGTCCCACGCCTTGACCTTGTCGGTCAGATTGTCGAGCACGTAGTCGCCCTTGTCGGTGCGCACCGTCAGCACGGCGTGGCCCTCGCCGTCGGGCTTGCGCACGACGGTGATCAGCAGATCGGCAAGCGAGATGCTCATGCGCGAAAGCTGGCGCCGCTTCTCCAGCACGTAGTCCTCGCAATCGCCGACGTCCTTGTCAGGATAGGCCCAGACCTCGTCCTTGCCATAAATGTCCATGTCGCTCATCGGCTTGACGGCGGCGTTGACCCTGGCGGTGACGTTGAGAAGCTTGCGCATCAGCCCGTCGGTCATTGGGGCCGGCGCGAGATTGGACGGGCGGATCGAGCATTCGCTGGGATCCAGCTTGCAGAAATCATAGTGGCCGATCGGCTGCGAGGTGAGGCCCCCGGTCGCCATCGCTCCGGCCGCCAAAGCCGGTGCCATCCAGCCTCCCGTTACCGCCAGCCAAGCCGCCGCGCATGCGCGCAGCCTTCGCGCCACTGATGAGGAAATCATTGTCCCCGCTCACCCTTTGTTATTAACGAAAGGTTAAGGGGGATTTACAGTCCATGTCAATTACGACGACGGCCGGATTGTCGGCATGGTTACCCGAGGGGCTGGACAGCGGCACTTGTGCAACAGGATCGCCGGCGGTTTTGCCGACCGAATCGCCCGAATTGTCGCCTCCAGGCCTTGTTTTATGCATGTCGTGCCCCGAAGCCACTGCGACCTCGGGTCACGCCCGTGAATTATCTTTTGGCTGTACGGACCAGCTTCGGCTTCACCGCGACACGGTTCTGGCGGCCATAGCTGGTGATGAAGTCGACGATGCGCGGCACGATTTCGGAGCGGAAGCGCGAGCCGTTGAACACGCCGTAATGGCCGACCGCCGGCTGCATGTAGTGGGCATGCCGCTCAGTGGGGATGTTGGGGCACAAATCGTGCGCCGCCTTGGTCTGGCCAAGGCCGGAAATATCGTCGTTCTCGCCCTCGACCGTGAACAGCGCGACGTTGCGGATATCAGACGGATCGATCCTGGTGCCGCGATGCGTCATCTCGCCCTTGGGCAAGGCCTGGCGCACGAAGACGGTATCGACGGTCTGCAGGTAGAACTCCGCCGTCAGGTCCATGACAGCCAGATATTCGTCGTAGAAATCGCGGTGCTTCACGGCATTGTCGCCGTCATGCTTCACAAGGTGCATGAAGAAGTCCTTGTGGGCGATGATGTGGCGGTCGAGGTTCATGCTCATGAAGCCGGACAGCTGCAGGAAGCCCGGATAGACCTCGCGGCCGAAGCCCGGCACCGGCCAGGGCGCGCTCATGATGACATTGTCGCGGAACCAGTCGATGCCCTTTTCCTGCGCCAGCAGATTGACCGCGGTCGGGTTGCGGCGGGTGTCGATCGGGCCGCCCATCAGGGTCATCGTCGAGGGCACGAAGGGATCGCCCTTGGTTTCCATCAGCGCCACGGCGGCCAGAACCGGCACCGAAGGCTGGCACACCGCCATCACATGCGTGTCGGGACCCAGCGCATGCAGCATGTCGATGATGTAGTCGATATAATCGTCGAGATCGAAGCTGCCGTCGGCCAGCGGCACCATGCGGGCATCGACCCAGTCTGTGATGTGCACGTCGGCATGGGGCAGCATGGCTTCCACCGTGCCGCGCAGCAGCGTCGCATAGTGGCCCGACATCGGCGCCACGATCAAAAGCTTTGGGTCGGGCTTGCGCCCGGCGGGAACGGAGCGTTCGAAGCGGACGAGATTGCAGAACGGCCGCGACCAGACGGTCTTCTCGGCGACCTCGACGCTCTTCCAGTCGACCACTGTCTTGTCGAGGCCGAAGGTCGGCTTGCCATAGCGGCGCGTCGTGCGCTCGAACAATTCGGCGGTCGCCGCGATCGAACGGCCGAAGGGCGTGTGCGAAAACGGATTGAGCGGATTTCTGTAGAACAGCCGCACCGCATCGGCATAGAGGCGCGCCGGCTGCAAGGCCGCGTGGTTCATTTCGTAGAGCTGGTAGAACATCGAGAACCCCGCTGCTGCTGCGACCGAAGGGACGACGAGCAGCGCCGAGCCTTAAATGTCTCGCGGCGAAGTTAACAACTAATTGCTGCGATGCAATACGTCACGCGGCGTGACCAATGCTTCTTTGGTTCAAGGCACTGGAAATCGGCCCTGAATGGCGCCAGCCGGCTCAGTGTGCGGCTGCGAAATGTGTAAGTAATGTGTCCGGCCCCTCTTGCCGGACACAGGAAGCTTAGACGCGCGCCATGCAGACGGCGGTGTGGCCGGAGCCAATGAAGCCGAGCTGGCCGGCCGCACCCTTCGACAGGTCGAGCACGCGACCCCTGATGAACGGGCCGCGATCGTTGATGCGCACGACGACGCTGCGGCCGTTGTTCTTGTTGGTTACTCTGAGCTTGGTGCCGAAAGGCAAAGTGCGGTGGGCGGCGGTCATTGCCGACGGGTTCATGCGCTCGCCCGATGCGGTCTTCGAGTGCAGGGCATACCACGAGGCGCGGCCGCACTGGCTGGCGGCGGTTGCCGAAGATGCGCCGACCATTAGGCCAGCAACGATCGTTACCGCGACAAGCGCGGTCTGTTTTGAGTTCTTCATATTTGAGGGATGGCTCCGTTTTCGACAGACCCCAGCCGTTAGGAGCCAAATAAGGCAGGAAATGCGGCAATCATCTGTCGGTTCCGTGGCGATGGCACACGTTTGGAGTCACTGGGTAACAGTCTGTCAGGGATTTTCCAGCGCGCGCTGATCAATTGATCATGATCTTCGACACGATATCCGGGATTTGTTTGACAAGATCGAGCGTTGATATCCAAGTAGAAGTGCGCGCGATCGGGTCCCTTCCTTTGGCTCTTTCATCGTGGCCGCAACCCCGCAACCGATCGACTTTGAAAGCGAGATCCATCAATGAGACTGACCAAAAATCTGCTGGCGTTGATTGTGCTGGCCATTGGTGCGCTGTGGTCGCTGCAGGGCGTTGGCGTGATCGGCGGCAGCTTCATGACCGGCCAGTCGCAATGGCTCTATATCGGCCTCGTCACCATGCTGGTCGGCCTGATTGGGCTGGTGTGGGCGAACCGGTCAGGAGGGTAAGCTGCGATGGGAAGCGCTGGCGATCCGTCACGCCCCCCTCTGTCCTGCCGGACATCTCCCCCACGAGGGGGGAGATTGGCAGCTTCGGCCTCGCCGATCTTCTTTCAACGTTCGAGATTGGCGAAAGCCTCGATGACGGCCAATCTCCCCCCAAGTGGGGCAGAGGGGGGCGCTGTCCCGCCAACGTCTCGAAGGTTCTGCTTCTACCCGAACAGCCGGTCCAGAATCTTGCCCTCAAGCCGCGCAAGCTCGACGGAACCGCGCCGGCGTGGCCGCTCCACGGGCACATCCAGATCGAGCGCGATCCGGCCTTCGCCGATCACCACGACCCGATCGGCGAGCGCGACCGCCTCGGCGACATCATGCGTGACCAGCACGGCGGTGAACTTCTGCGCCAGCCAGATGCGCTCCAGAAGCCGCTGCATCTCGATGCGGGTCAGCGCGTCGAGTGCGCCGAGCGGCTCATCGAGCGCCAGGATCTGCGGGTGGCCGACCAGAGCCCGGGCCAGCGCCACGCGCTGCTTCTGGCCGCCGGACAGCACCGAGGGCCATTCGTCGGCACGATCGGCAAGCCCGACCGCGCCGAGAATGTCGAGCGCGCGTTGGCGCGCCTCCGCGCCGGAAGCTATCCCGGTCAGCCCGACCTGCACGTTTTTCACCACGCTGGCCCAGGGCAACAGCCGAGGTTCCTGGAACATGAAGCGGGTGCGGCCGTGGCCTTCCTCTTCCACTCCGAATGTCAGCGATCCTGACGTCGGCCGGTCGAGCCCGGCCAGCAGCCTGAGCAGCGTGCTCTTGCCGCAGCCGCTCTTGCCGATGACGGCCAGGAACTGCCCGGCCGGCACATCCAGATCGATGCCGTCGAGCACGATCTTGTCGCCGAAGCGCTTGCCGACATGCCTGAAGGCAAAGGCCCGCTGTCCTTCGACCGAGCCGATCGGCCGCGCCGGTGTGGCAACGAAAGAGCGGGCGGCTGTCAGGCTGGTGGCTGTCATGGGCAATATCTCATTCGTTTTGGAAGGCCGGATGCCAGCCGAGCGACAGCCGCTCGAGCAGGCGGGCGAGGCTGTCGGCGAGCTTGCCGAGCAGCGCATAGATCAGGATCGACAGCACGACGACATCGATCAGCAGGAATTCTCGCGCCTGCATGGCCATGTAGCCGAGGCCGGAACTGGCCGAGATGGTTTCGGCGACGATCAGCGTCAGCCACATGATGCCCAAGGCATAGCGCAGGCCGACGAAGATCGCCGGCAGCGCGCCAAGCAGGATCACGCGGAAGAACAGGGCGCGGCGATCCATGCCGTAGACGCGGCCCATCTCGACCAGCTGCGGATCGACGCTCTGGATGCCGAGCAGCGTGTTGACGTAGATCGGAAAGAACACGCCGAGCGCCACCAGGAACAGCTTTGCTTCCTCGTCGATGCCGAACCACAGAATGACCAGCGGGATCAGCGCCAGGTGCGGAATGTTGCGGATCATCTGCAGCGTCGTGTCGGTCAGGCTGCGGCTCAGCGTCGACAATCCGTTGGCGAGCCCAAGCGCAAAGCCGATCGAGCCGCCGACGGCGAAGCCGGCAAGCGCGCGTGCGGTGCTGATGCCGATGTTGCGGATCAGTTCGCCCGACAGCGTCAGCCGCCAGAAGGCCTCGGCGACGGCGCTTGGCGCCGGCAGCACGTTGGCCGGCATGACGCCCGCCCGTGATGCAATCTCCCAGCCGGCGATCACCAGCGCCGGCAGCAGCCAGCCGATGCCATTGCCGCGGAGGCCTGCGCCAAAGCTCATGACGAGGCCTGCAGGCGGTTGGCGCCATGGAAGCCGACCGAGAATTCGTTGGCGATGTTCTCATGCGCCCGCTGCCGCCTGGTGCCGAGCCCGAGTTTTGGGAATAGCAGCTCGGCGACGCGGTAGGCTTCCTCGAGATGCGGATAGCCGGAGCCGATGATGGTATCGATGCCGATCGCCTGATATTCGCGGATGCGCTCGGTGATCTGCTCCGGCGTGCCGACCAGAGCCGTGCCGGCGCCGCCGCGCACCAGCCCGACGCCGGCCCACAGATTGGGCGACACCACCAGCCTGTCGCGACGGCCGCCATGCAGTTCGGCCATGCGACGCTGGCCGACCGAGTCCATCTGGGTGAGGAAACGCGCCTGCGCGTTTTCGATCTGGGCGTCGGTGACGTGTCTGATCAGCCGGTCGGCGGCGCGCCAGGCTTCCTCCTCGGTCTCGCGCACGATGAAATGCAGCCTGATGCCGAAGCGCAGTTTTCTGCCGCGCAGCGCCGCTTTCCTGCGTGCCGCAGCGAGCTTCTCGGCCACCTGCGCCGGCGGCTCGCCCCAGGTCAGGTACATGTCGACCAGATCGGCGGCGAGATCCTGCCCGGCATCCGACGACCCGCCGAAATAAAGCGGCGGCCGCTCTTGGCGCGGCAAAAGGTCGAGGCGGCCATTCTCGACGCGGTAATATTTGCCGTCGAAATTGACGCGCTCGCCCGACACCAGTCCGCGCCAGATGGTCAGGAATTCATGCGCCTGGGCGTAGCGCTCGTCATGCGGCAGGAAGACGCCGTCGCCGGCGAGCTCGGTCGGATTGCCGCCGACCACGACATTGAGCAGAAGCCGGCCATTGCTCAGCCGGTCGAGGGCCGCCGTCTGGCGCGCGGCGAAAGTCGGCAGCGTCACGCCCGGCCGCAGCGCGACGAGGAATTTCAGTTTTTCGGTGAGCGTCGCAAGGCCCGTCGCGGTGATCCAGGAATCCTCGCAGTTTTGTCCGGTCGGCAACAGCACGCCGGGAAAGCCAAGCCTGTCGACCGCCTGCGCGATCTCCTTGAAGTAACCGAACTCCGGCGGCCGCTGCTGCTCCTCGGAACCGAGATAGGAGCCGTCGCCATGCGTCGGGATGAACCAGAAGAAAGCGAGCGGGGCGGTGCTGGCTGGCGCGGTCATGTCTGGCCTCTTGGAAGGTGCAAACGTCAAACGGCGCCGGGCGTTCTCGCCCGGCACCGTCGGAGAGAAAATCAATTGCCTGGCGCGGTCCACACCGCGTCGGAAATGCGGACCGCCTTCGGGATCAGCCCGAGCTTGAAGAAGCGGTCGGCGGTCGCCTGCTGGCCGGCGACGATCTCGTCGGTGATCGGAATGATGCCGAATTTGGTGCGGTTGGCGGCGATCGTCTGCGCGTCGAGCGGCACACCGGTCACCTCGTGCAGCGCCTCGGCCACCTTGTCGCGGTTCTGGTCGGCCCATTTCGCCGCCTCGCCAAGGGCCGCGATCGTCGTCGTGACGATCTCGGGATGCGCCTTGGCGAAATCCTTGTTGGCGAGGAAATAGGTGTTGACCCTGAGCACCTCGCTGGAGCGGGCCAGCACACGCGGCTGGTAGCGGGTTTCGGCGATGGCGAAGAACGGATCCCAGACAGTCCAGGCATCGATCTGGTCGCTGGCGAAGGCGGCGGCCGCGTCCGCGGGGCTCAGATAGACCGGCGTGATCTGGTCGAACGGAATGCCGGCCTTTTCCAGGGCGGCGACGAGCAGATTGTGTGCACTGGTGCCCTTGCCGACGCCGACGCGCTTGCCTTTCAGCTCGGCGACAGACTGGATGGGCGAGGCCGGCTTGACGAAGATCGCCTCGCCCTCGCCATTCGACGGCAGTGCCGCCGCATAGACGATATTGGCGCCGGCCGACTGGCCGAAGATCGGCGGCGCATCGCCGGTCCATCCGGCATCGATGGCGCCGACATTGAGGGCCTCGACCAGCGGCGGCCCGGAGGTGAACTCGACCCATTTGACGGTGACGCCCTTGTCTTCAAGCGCCTTTTCGATCACCTGCTGCTGCTTGGCGATCACCGGCAGGCCGGTCTTCTGATAGCCGATGCTGAACTGCTTCAGCTCCTGCGCGGCGGCGCCGAACGACACGGCAACGCTTGCCGCCAGCAGCCCGATGCCGAAAATACGTCTGGTCAGATTGAAGTGCTTGGTAAGATTGAACATGACCCTCTCCTTCGATGGGCACCGGCGCCGGGAAAATGGCTCGCCGGTTGGAAGATGGGATCAGGCTAGGTAGTTCTATAAACTTAGTAGAGGAATGATTTTGCGAGATGGGTTTGAAGAGCGGATTTGTTTTCTGCGGCAGCCCATCGCTTCGTCATCCTAGGGCGAAGCAAGGAGCGCAGCGACGCGGCGCAGACCGACGGTGATGCTATGCTCCGGCGGTGCAAGGGACCGAGCGCCTACCAGCCGGTTCCACGAAAGAGTTCGAACCACTCCGGGTTGGCTCTCTCGATCAACTCGATCTTCCATTGTCGTGGCCAGCGCTTCAGTGATTTTTCGCGCTGGATGGCGTCGGTAATGTCGAAATACTCTTCGTACCAGACCAGCCGCTGCACACCGTAATGGCTGGTGAAGCGTGAGCCGGTGCCTGATTTGTGCTCCGGCATGCGGCGACCAAGATCGTTGGTGACGCCGATATAGATCGTGCCGCGCTTCTGGCTTGCGGTCATATAGACGTAACCGGTCATGGTTCAGGGTAGCGAGCGTCGGTACGCGCACAAGCGCCATTTTGATCCGCCGCGTTCTATGACAAATGTCGCGGCATGGATCCTAGGGTCTGCGCCGCGTCGCTTCGCTCCTTGCTCCGCCCTAGGATGACGAAGACGCGGGGCTGGCGCAAAGTCGAGCCAACCGCCGCCCCCTCACTGCGACCAATATTGCCAGGCCCAGTAGAAACTCTCGTCGCGCGGCGGCAGCCGGTCGCGCTCGGCGTCCCAGCGCACCGGCGCCGGCGATTTCGGTTGTTCAAGCGGCTGGCTTTCCCTGGTCCGGGCGAGAAGCCAGTTGCCGACCTGGGCGAACAGCACGGCGGTGGAATGGGTCATCGTCATCCTCTCCTGCTCTTCCGGTTCCAGTCACTCCCGTCCCGCCCACGGGACAAGCACGCGTTCGATCCTGCGGATGGTGAATTCGAGCACGAAGGCGATGGCCGCGATCACCAATATGCCCATCACCACCACGTCGGTGACGAGGAACTGGGCGGCCGACTGGATCATGAAGCCGAGCCCGCGCGTCGCCGCGACCAGTTCGGCGGCGACCAGCGTCGACCAGCCGGCGCCGAGCGCGATGCGCAGGCCGGTCAGGATCGCGGGCAGCGCGCTGGGCAGGATGACGTGGCGGACTACCTGTCCTCGTGTCGCGCCAAGCGAGCGCGCCGCGTTGATGCGCTCCTGCGAGACGCCGCGAACGCCGGACGCGGTCGACAATGCCACCGGCGCCAGCATCGCGATCGCGATGACCAGGATCTTCGACGGCTCGCCGATGCCGAACCAGATGATGACCAGCGGCAGATAGGCGAGCGGCGGGATCGGCCGCAGGAATTCCAGCAGCGGATCGAAGATGCCGCGCCCGATCGTGCTGATGCCGATGGCCAGACCAACCGGCACGCCGACGAGGATGGCGGCGACCAGCGCGGCAAAGACTCGGCCCAGGCTGGCGACGACATGCTGCAGCAGCGTCGCATCGACGAAGCCGTCGCGAGCGACGACGATAAATTTGGTCCACACCGCGAGCGGCGAGGGCAGGAACACCGGCGACACCAGTTGCAGGCGGGCCGACAGCGCCCACAGGGCCAACACCATCAGGATGGTGACCGCGCTGACCGCCCGCGCCGAAATGCCTTTGCGCTTCGGGCTGGGCCGCGACCATGGCACCGACAGGCCGTCCGCTTCGTCGATCTTGTGTTCCGACCGTTCCGTGTAGGAGGTAACGGTCATGCCGCCTCTCCTTCGAAGATCGCATCGGTCAGTTCGCCTCGAGCCGTGGCAAAAGCCGGGTCGGCCTTGATAGTGCGAATGGCCTCGCCGGCCGCGTAGCGCCTGGAGAAACCAGGCTCGAAGCTCCGCACCACGCGGCCCGGGCCGGGCGCCAGCACGACGATGCGGGTTGCGAGGACCAGCGCCTCTTCGATGCCGTGCGTCACCATCAGCACGCCGACATCGCTTGCCGTCCACAGATCGAGCAGCGTCGTCTGCATGCGCTCGCGCGTCAGCGCGTCGAGGGCGCCAAGCGGCTCGTCGAGCAGCAGGAATTCGGGTTCGGCGGCCAGGGCGCGAGCCAGGCCGACGCGCTGGCGCATGCCGCCGGAAAGCTCCCAGATGCGCTTGTCGCCGGCATCGTTGAGTTTCACCAGCGCCAAAAGTTCATCGGCGCGGCGCGCCCGCTCGGCCGGTCTGACACCGCGCAGCCGCAGCGCGAAGGCAACGTTTTCGCGCGCGGTCAGCCACGGAAACAGCGCATCGTTCTGGAACACCACCGCCCGGTCCGAGCCAGGTGCTGTGATCGGCCTGCCGTTGATGGAGGCACGCCCACGCGCGGGCGCGACAAGGCCGGCGGCGACATTGAGCAGCGAGGTCTTGCCGCAACCGGAACGGCCGACCAGCACGACGAAGTCGCCCCTGGCGATATCGATCGAAACCCGTTCGACGGCCGGTGCTGCCTGGCCGTCATATTGGATCGAGACCTTGTCCAGTACGAGATGCGGCATGGGTGCCTCGCCGATTTGGAAGGAAAATCCGACTGCCCCGGAACAGCTCCTCGTCAGCGGTTCCGGGGCAGGCAGCACGCGGCGTCAGGGAAGAAGATCCGCGCGCGTTCAGTTGGTGTCAGGCGCTCAGTTCGAGGCCAGCGCCTGGGTGACGTATTTCGACGACACATATTTCGAATAGTCCGGCAGCACGGCGTCGATCTTGCCTTGCTCCTTGAGGAAGGCGGACGCCGCTTCGATCGCCTTGACCGTGCCGCCGCCGAGGAATTTGTCCGAAGCCTGCTCTTCCAGCGTCGGGAAGACATAGCCCTTGAGCAGCTGCGGCACCTCTTCCAGCTTGGCGCCGGTGAGCTTGGCGATCGCGGCCGCCTGTGGCGACGAGACCGACCACGCATCAGGCTTGGCGAGGAATTCGGAATAGGCCGCACCCGTCACCTTGACGAAGTCGCGCACGGCCTCGGGGTTCTTTTCGGCAAAGTCGGTGCGTACGATCCAGGCGTCGAAGGTCGGCGCGCCCCAGGCCGCGACCTGCGAGGAATCCAGCACCACCTTGCCCGTCGTCTTGATCTGCCCGAGCGCCGGATCCCAGACATAGGCTGCGTCGATGTCGCCGCGCGAAAAGGCCGCGGCGATCTCCGGTGGCCGCAGGTTGAGGATCTCGACCGACTTCGGATCGACGCCCTCGTGCTTCAACGCGGCGAGCAGGCTGTAATGCGTCGTCGAGACGAAAGGCACGGCGACTTTCTTGCCGGCGAGGTCGGCGACTTTCTCGATGCCGGCGCCGTTGCGCGCCACCAGCGCCTCGGACTGCCCGATCAGGCCGACGACGAAGATGGTCTGGATCGGCAGCTCGCGGCTTGCCGCCGCCGCCAGCGGGCTCGAGCCGACATAGCCTATGTCGACCGAGCCGGATGCGACCGCGGCGATGACATCGGCGCCGGAATCGAATTTGCGCCAATCGATCGCCGCCTTCGTCGCTTTTTCATAGGCCCCGTCAGCCTGCGGCACCTTCGAGGGTTCGACCACCGTCTGGTAGCCGATGGTGATCTTGAGGTCGTCGGCAAGGGCCGGGCCGAGGAAGGCGGCGCCGGCTAGTGCGGCGGACGAGAGAAGAACAATGCGTCGCGAAATCGTGGACATGAAGGGCTCCTGAAAAGAGAGAATTGGAATGCCCCATGATAGTCAGCTAATTCTATCATTCTTGTAGAGTTAAATCCTTCCAACCAAGGCGAGCTTGTTAGAAAAAAGCTGTCGATGGTGGGGTGGCGAGGCGGATAGGGCGGCTGCAAGCGATCTCCTGGCTTGATCCAAGCCGTGACGTTGGGGGCTCGGCTACTGTCCGAAGTCTTCCGATGTCGGCGGGACAGCACCCCCCTCTGGCCTGCCGGCCATCTCCCCCGCAAGGAGGGAGATCGCTGTCATCCCGGCTTTCGCCAATAGACATCGTTGCAGGTGTTGAACCTACGGTGGATGTGCCAATCTCCCCCCTTGCGGGGAGATGCCCGGCAGGGCAGAGGGGGGTGCTGTCCTGCCAGCGTCCGGCAAGGTTCTGCACGCACCAACGCTCGAAGGAATGGCATGACCTCGATCGCGAACGAGAATTCCTAGTCTTGCCCCTGTCAGGCAAATCCATACCCAAAAAAGGCATGGATTCGAAAACACCTTCCACAGTGCTCCAGCATAAGTATGGTATTTTTATAGACATGAGAGAGTTGGAGTCGGCAATGAGCGGCCACCACATCACCATGATCGCTCGCGGCATGGATCGGCTTTCGCCGTCGCGTCAGTCGATGCCGACCACATCCGGCCCTGGAGAACCATTTTGCCATCCCACTGCTCTTAAAGGGCATTTTTGTGCTTTCGAGGGCACAAGGTCGGGCTAAAATGGCCAAAGCGGCTTGAAAACGAAGCAAAGTCAACAGTTCTCGGCTTGTACATCATGTCACTAGAATTTATGTGTCATGCGGGCCTGGACGCGGCGGCAACGCACGCGAGGTGTTTTGCAACCGATGGTTCCACGCCGTCGCATGACAGAGAAATTTTGATCTCATGCTCACGAAAAAGGGCAAGTACGGCCTCAAGGCGCTCGTCCACCTCGCGCGCTTGCCGGCCGGGCAACTCGCCTTCGTCAACGACGTCGCCACCGGCAACAACATCCCGAAGAAATTTCTCGACGCCATCCTGGGCGAGTTGCGCAATGCCGGCTTCGTTCAGAGCCGCAAGGGCAAGGATGGCGGCTATCGCCTGGCGCGCCCCGCCGACGAGATCAAGGTCGGCCATGTCGTGCGCGTCCTCGACGGTCCGCTGGCGCCGATCCCCTGCGCCAGCCGCACCCAGTACCAGCGCTGTGAAGATTGCAACGAGGCGACATGCCAAGTCCGACATCTGATGCTCGAGGTCCGGCAGGCGATCGCCGAGGTGCTCGATCAGCGCAGCCTCGCCGAAATGCGCGATATCGTCCTCGACGACCTGCCGGTTGCGAGGGCCATCGGCGATCTGCCGGTCGCGGTGAAGGTCCAGGCCTGACACTGGCGCTGCGCAGAGCGAAGGCATGCCTATGACCGGGCGCGCCAACTCAATCATAATTGTCGGCGGCGGCGCCAGCGGCGTCGTGCTGGCCGCGCATCTCCTGAAGTCTCCCAATCCCGACCTGCGCGTCACGCTGATCGAAAGGCGTCCGCATTTCGGCCAGGGCATCGCTTATTCGACGCTGCTCTCGGCGCATGTGCTGAATGTCAGCGCCGCCGGCATGAGCGCCTATGCCGACGATCCCGGTAATTTCTGGCGCTGGCTGCAGGAGCGCGGCCTGGCAACGGCCGAGCAGGCGCCCTTCTATGCGCCGCGCAGCATCTATGCCCGTTACCTCGGCGAATTGCTCGACGAGTTGCAGGCGCGCGAAAAGCAGACCGGGCGGCTTCGGCTGATCCGCGAGGAGAGCCTCTCGATCACGCCCACCGCATCCGGTGTCGAAGTGGCGCTGGCCAACGGCACCAGCGTCGTTGCGCATCTCGCCGTGCTGGCCACCGGCCACGACGAGGAGCCGGCGCAAGGCCATGCCATCAGGATGGGATCGGAAGCCGACACAGCACTTCCCCCCGACGCCGGCGTCATGGTGCTGGGCACCGGCCTCAGCATGGTCGATGCCTTCCTGGCGCTCGAGCAGCGCGGCCATCGCGGCGACATCATAGCTGTGTCGCGGCGCGGCCTGCTGCCCTCGCCGCATCGTAAGGGCAATCCGATCAAGCTCGACGTCGCCGACATTCCGCTCGGCACGCAGCTCTCCTATTTCGTCGGCTGGTTCCGCGACCTGATCAAGGAAAACCAGAAGGCCGGCATCGACTGGCGCGACGTCGTCGACGGCCTGCGGCCGTTCAACCAGAAGATCTGGCAGAACTGGCCGGCTTCCGCCAAGCGCCGCTTCGTCGAGCACACCAAGGCCTGGTGGGACATCCACCGCCATCGCATGGCGCCCGAGGTCTACGCCCGCGTCACCGAAGCCGTGCGGTCCGGCCGCATCCGCCTGGTCGCCGGCCGCGTCGTCGACATCGCGCGCAACGGCGAATTCACCGTCCAGGTCCAGTCGCGCCACACGCAGCGCCTCGAGACCCTCGAGGTCGCCCGCATCTACGATTGCTCTGGTATCGTCAGGGACATCTCGACCTCGTCGAACAGCGTCGTGCGCTCGCTGGTCGACCGCGGCCTGGCACGGCCGGATCCGCTGCGCATCGGCCTCGATGTATCGGCCAAATGCGAGATCATCGCCGGCGACGGAACCGTCTCGGCCAAGATCCTCGCCGTCGGCCCGCTGACGCGCGGCACCTTCTTCGAGATCGACGCCATTCCCGATATCCGCGTGCAGTGTGCGAGGCTGAGCAAGCAGCTTCTGGGTTGAAGCAGGACCTTTGATGCCGGCGGGACAGCACCCCCCTCTGTCCTGCCGGACATCTCCCCCGCAAGGGGGGAGATTGGCAGCTTCACTTTTGGCACGTTCTCTTCAGCGTTGGAGATTGGCGAAACCGGCGGCGACATCCGATCTTCCCCCTTGCGGGGGAGATGGCCGGCAGGCCAGAGGGGGGTGTGACGGAGTGCTGCGGTAGCGTTTTGTTTGAGACCACAGCCACAACCCGGAATTTCATTCCGCATCTGGCCGGTTGATTGGCACGATCTATCTTCTTTCCGACTGCAAAGGGCTGGAAAAGAGGATACGCTGCCGCTCTGCCTCGAGGCGGTCGCTTGGTCATGGAGCATCGATATGAGCGAGCACGAGATCGCCGCAGCCGACGAATTGTCCCGCCTGCGTCCGCCCTATGCGTCGGTTCTCGACCTGATCGGCCAGACGCCGGTGGTCGAGCTGACCAAATTCGACACCGGCAAGTGCCGGCTGTTCATCAAGCTCGAAAGCCAGAACCCCGGCGGCTCGATCAAGGACCGCATCGCGCTGTCGATGATCGCCGCGGCTGAAAAGCAGGGCAGGCTCAGGCGCGGCGGCACCATCGTCGAGGCGACCGCCGGCAACACCGGGCTTGGCCTTGCCCAGGTCGGCATCCCAAAGGGCTATCGCATCGTGCTGGTTGTGCCCGACAAGATGTCGCGCGAAAAGATCCAGCATCTGCGCGCGCTCGGCGCCGAAGTGCGCATGACGCGGTCCGATGTCGGCAAGGGCCATGCCGAATATTACCAGGACATGGCCGAGAAGATCGCAGCGGAAACGCCCGGCGCCTTCTATGCCAACCAGTTCGCCAACCCGGCCAATCCGCTGGCGCATGAAACCACCACCGGCCCGGAGATCTTTTCGCAGCTCGACGGTGACGTCGATGCCGTGGTCGTCGGCGTCGGCTCCGGCGGCACGCTGACCGGGCTTGGCCGTTACTTCGCCAAGGTGTCGTCGAAGACCGAAATGGTGCTGGCCGATCCGGTCGGCTCGGTGCTGGCGCCGCTGATCAAGACCGGCAAGATGGAAGAGGCCGGAAGCTGGACTGTCGAAGGCATCGGCGAGGATTTCGTGCCGCCCAACGCCGACCTGTCGCTGGTCAAGAAGGCCTATTCCATCCCCGACAAGCAGAGCATGCTGGCGGTCCGCGACCTCTTGTCGAAGGAAGGTATCCTCGCCGGCTCGTCCTCAGGCACGCTTTTGTCCGCCGCGCTGCGCTATTGCCGCGAGCAGACGGTGCCCAAGCGCGTCGTCACGTTCGTCTGCGACAGCGGCAACAAATATCTGTCGAAGGTGTTCGACGATTTCTGGCTGGCCGAGCAGGGTTTGGCCGAGCACGAGCAGCATGGCGATCTGCGCGACCTGGTGATGCGCTCGCACCGCACCGGCGACACCGTCTATGTCGGCCCGGACGAAAGCCTGCTCAACGCCTATGGCCGCATGCGCCGTTCCGATGTCTCGCAGCTGCCGGTGCTCGACAATGGCAAGCTCGTCGGCATCGTCGACGAAAGCGATATTCTTGCTCATGTCGACGGCCCCTATGACGGCCGCTGGGAGCGCTTCAACGGCCCGGTGCGCACGGCCATGACCTCCAATCTGCACACGCTGCAGGCCAGCCAGACGCTGGATGCGCTGCTGCCGGTGTTCGACCGCAATGAGGTCGCCATCATCTTCGACGGCGACGAATTCGTTGGCCTGATAACCCGCATCGACCTGATCAACCATTTGAGGCGCGCACGATGACCAGCAGCACCCCACCAGCCGGAAAAAACCGCTTGGCCTTCTCGACGCGCACCATCCATGGCGGCCAGAGCCATGACCCGCTGACCGGCGCGGTTATGGTGCCGATCTACGCCACCTCGACCTTTGCCCAGCAGTCGCCCGGCGTGCACAAGGGTTTTGAATATGCCCGCAGCCAGAACCCGACCCGCTTTGCCTTCGAGCGCGCCGTGGCCGATCTCGAAAGCGGCTCGGCCGCCTTTGCCTTCGCCTCCGGCCTGGCCTCGATCGCCACGGTGCTCGAACTGCTCGATTCCGGCGCGCATATCGTCGCCACCGACGACATCTATGGCGGCTCCTTCCGCCTGATGGAGCGGGTGCGAAAGCGCTCTGCCAATCTGCAGGTCAGCTTCGTCGACTTCACCGACCTCGCGGCGGTCGAGGCGGCGATCCGCCCTGAGACGAAAATGCTCTGGGTCGAGACGCCGACCAACCCGCTGCTGCGCATCGTCGACCTCGAAGGCGTCGCCGCACTCGCCAAGCGCAAGGGCATCCTCTCGGTCGCCGACAACACTTTCTGCAGCCCCTATATTCAGCGGCCGCTGGAGCTCGGCATCGATATCGTGGTGCATTCGACGACGAAATATCTCAACGGCCATTCCGACATGGTCGGCGGCGTGGCGATAGTCGGCGACAACAAGGATTTGGCCACCCAGCTGAAATTCCTGCAGAACGCCATCGGCGCCATTTCGGGTCCGTTCGACAGCTTTCTGGCGCTGCGCGGGCTGAAGACGCTGGCGCTCAGGATGGAGCGCCATTCCGCCAACGGCCTCAAGATCGCGCAGTGGCTGGAAGCGCGTCGCGATGTGCGCCGCGTCATCTATCCCGGCCTCGCCAGCCACCCGCAGCACGCCGTCGCCGTCCAGCAGATGCACGCCTTCGGCGGCATGATCACAGCCGTGCTCGACCGCGACGTTGCCGGCACCAAACGCTTCCTGGAACGCACGCAACTGTTCACGCTGGCCGAAAGCCTCGGCGGGGTGGAAAGCCTGATCGAGCACCCGGCGCTGATGACGCATGGGTCCATACCGGCCGAGAAACGGGCCGAGATCGGGATTTCGGATTCGCTGGTAAGGTTGTCGGCGGGGATCGAGGATGGCGACGATCTGATCGCCGATCTGGATCAGGCGCTGGGTTAGCGGACTGATATCGCGGAAGATGCGGCGCAGGGCAAACTGGGGTCTGTCGCGATCCTTCACACCCCCTCTGTCCTGCCGGACATCTCCCCCGCAAGGGGGGAGATCAGATGTCACTTCCGCTTTCGCCAATCTCGAACGTTGCAAGACGAGCGGCGCCATCGAAGCTGCCAATCTCCCTCCTTGCGGGGGAGATGGCCGGCAGGCCAGAGGGGGGTGCTGTCCCGCCGACGTCTGACCGATCTCTTCGCCGCCACAACGGTCAACGGCAAACCGCGCTTCGCGCATCGTTCAGCCAAGCCCCGTTGACCCCGAACCCCATCTGCCCGAAATGTAGCGCCCCATGGCTACACACGCCCCACCCAAACCCACCGACACCCCTCTCACCTTCGCGGTGCTGGTGTTCCCCGGCTTTCCGATGATGGCGTTCAGCTCGGTCATCGAGCCGCTGCGTGCGGCCAATGTCCTAGCGAAAAGAGAATGCTATCGCTGGATCATCGTCGGCGGCACGAAAGGCGCGGTCGAGGCGTCGAATGGCGTCGTTATCCAGCCGGGTTTTTACGCCGAGGATGCGCCGAAGGTCGATCGCATCGTCGTCTGTTCGGGCGGCGATGCCGATCATCTCGTCGCCGAGGACGCAGCACACTGGATCCGCAAGAGCCTGCGCAACGGCGCCCATATCGGTGCGGTGGCGGATGCCGCGTTCTTCCTGGCGCGCGCCGGCCTGCTCGACGGCCATGCCTGCACCTTGCACTGGACCAGCCAGGCCGCCTTCACCGAAGCCTTCCCCAACATCGAGCTCAGGCGCGACCTCTATGTCATCGACCGCAAGCGCTTCACCTCGGCCGGCGGCGTCGGCAGCCTCGACATGATGCTGGAGATCATCACCCGCGACTACGGCGCCGAGCTTGCCGCCGGCGTCGCCGAATGGTTCGTGCACAGCCAGCTGCGCTCCAGCATCGACCGCAAGATGATGCCGCTGCGGCTGCGCACCGGCGTCCAGAATGAGCTGGTGCTGTCGGCCATCGCCATCATGGAGGATGCGGTGGAAGAGCGGCTCGGCATGGCCGAGCTGACCGCGAAGCTCGGCGTCTCCTCCGACAAGCTCGAACGCTCCTTCCGCTCCGAACTCGCCATCTCGCCCAATGGCTATTACCGGCGGCTCCGGCTGAAGCGTGCCGCCGACCTTTTGGCGCATTCGACGCTCGCCGTGCGCGACGTGGCGCTGGCCTGCGGCTTCGCCTCGATGTCGAGCTTTGCCCGGGCGTTTCGCGAGGAGCACGGGCATCCGCCGAGATTGGCGAGGCGGCATTAGGGGACTTGCTAATCGCGCCGCGACGAGTTCCGTCACACCCCCCTCTGTCCTGCCGGACATCTCCCCCGCAAGGGGGGAGATTGACTGCACCTCCGCTTTCGCCAATCTCGAATGTTGCAAGAAAAGCGGCGGGATCGAAGCTGCCAATCTCCCTCCTTGCGGGGGAGATGTCCGGCAGGACAGAGGGGGGTGCTGTCCCGCCAGCGTTCCGCATAAGGCATCAGCGGTATCCCGCACAACAGCTGCGGTTTTCAGCACAATCCTCCCGCCCCGCCTGCGCCATGCTCCGACCTCGCAACCCA
>NZ_JAMYQY010000035.1:0-41642 GCF_040321125.1 Mesorhizobium sp. M0518 | reverse complement strand
TTAAGCGTAAGCTCTGAAATCGTCATGTGTCGAAGCCCTCAAAGGCTCCGAACATCGTCCTTCACGCCGATCACCGAAAGGTGCCGTCGCGACATCGCTTACGACGCTCGCCAAGGTGGCGCCGGATCTCGGCAAGCAGTCGACCGTTGCACTTCGCAAGCCCTGAACGCCGTGTGCGTCTATCGTTGCACCACCATGGAGGAACTCCGCACTAAGGCCGAGTTCTTGAAAGAGTTCGCCACTGGCAAATACGGCGACGTCCAGCCCGAGGACGTTGATGCGCTGCTCTGGTCGTTCCTGCCGGAAGAAGCATTGGAAGACGCGGTCAAGGCTTCGGAAGGCGGTGCAGCCTGAAGCTGTCGCATTTGGCCCGCTGCCTCACGGTGGCGGGCGTTTCTATTCCTTGTGTTGAACGATGTAGCTATTGCTGATGGCTTTGCTCCCAACGCCCCGCGTGACAACAACGGTGGTGTACCCGGCGGGCAATGAACCGGTGACAGTCTCGTCGACAGGATGGCATCGTCCGACGATTTCCCCGTTTGGCGCACCTGCGAGCCTGTCTTTCAGAGATGCCCGACACGCGTCCAACGACGCATATGTGGTCGGCGCGGCATCAATGGGCTTGCAGACAGCCTGGCCTGGGCTGCAAGAGAGTAAAAGCAATACTGCTGCGGTTGCCGGGTCCATTGTCGAAGCTCCACTGAGACCAAGCCTCAACGCGGATCGACGACCTTTGTTGCACAGGCAGCCCGGCGACGGCCCGCTGCCTCACGGTGGCGGGCTTTGCCAACGCTGCTGACGCGGAATGTCCTTATATTAGCGATAAAAGATATATTAACGGCCGTGATGCAGCCTTCCCACAAAGCATGGGGATGGGGGAAACACCTCCTCGTCGACGTTCCAACGCGCGCCCCTTGGAGCCGGCGGACCGTAGACCAATGCGGAGCACACGCATGAGTGTCGGAGCATAGCGACGTTCGAACGGTGAGCGCTTGCAGTGTTGGCTTCATAGATCACTCGGCTATCCGGCTGCTCTGCGAACGCTACCCTAGGCTGGCGGCAAATCTTTGGCGAACGACACTGGTTGATGCATCGATCTTTCGCGAATGGGTGGTCAATGTAGGGAAGCGCCAAGCACTTGGCCGAGTGGCCCATCTTCTCTGTGAGATCATGCTGCCTATGGACGACGCCGGCCTCGCGTTCGATCAAAGCTGCGCTTTTGCTGTGACGCAAGCTGACCTTGGGGAGGCCACAGGGCTGTCAGCTGTCCACATCAACCGGACACTCAAGGCTCTTCGAGAAAAGCAGCTTACTTCGCTCGTGAATGGCCAATTGACCATCCATGATTGGGAAGGACTGGCCATTCTTGCTGAGTTCCGTCACGATTACCTGCACTCAGCAAGGACCAAGCGAAGGGTGGAGTCCTTGTCGATGCACTGATTGCTGCAGGGGGGAATCTTCAGATTGCCGCGGTGAAGAGTTTTTCGGCGGCCCTTGGGGTCGATCTGCTTGCTTGGCTACTCGGCGCGCAGTGCACAAAAATTTCAATACGAATGACGTACCCGGCGCTTGCATGCATTCCGACGAGTCCGGTTGAAGGAAAACATCGGTAACTGTCCTCAGTGCAAACTGCCTGGAGTCCGGATCGCAAGATTCTGCCCAGCCGTAACATCCCATTTATGAATCTGGACCCTCGAACTCGGTGAGAGAGCACGTCGAGCTGCGCAGGTATTCAGTCAAACTTGCCGGCCACTGGGATTGGATGCTTCCAAAATCGAACTGGGCGCCACTGGCATGAAGCAAGGCTGCGACCAAATTCTCGTCGGCTGACTTTTTGCCGGTGTATAGGCGCAAAAGCTCGTGCGCCTGGACTTTCCAATCGCACTCCGGGCTGTCCCTTATGGGTGACGTAAGGGTCCGAGAGAGTATGTCGAAATCCAACAGCGAAATACCCGGTCGGCTTCCTTTCATGACCAAATCCGTCCTGTTGATCTGTGGTGCCCGGCCAGCCAAAACAGCCGTCGAGATCGCACTCTTCACGGCAAGAACCATTTCGGTTCCTAGCCCGCTGAGACGGCTCCACAAAAACTCAAAGGTAAGTTTTGTTGTCGATCACCCGGCAAATCGCAGGTGAGGGGGGTCTTCGGCGGACCAATCAAACTTGATCAGGCGGCATCTCTCATTTCTGCGTCGTTGACGGGAAGCTCCTGGGACGACAGGTCACTCTGTCGAGCCCAATTCCGCTCAGCATCGAGCAGTTCATTCTCTCCAGTCAAGCCGTTCATAAACAGTCTGAGTACGTGTGTAGCTATGCGCTCTCCGTCCTGCGAAGCGACACGTACACCGCGCTCTTTACAGACCGTCCTACAAACATGGGCAAGCACCATAATATCGCTCGGCTCCAAAAACCGACCTGGATATAACATACCGTCCTCCGTGGAAAAGCTACCGTGAGCTTTTGATTACGCGAGGTCACCGGCAGCCACAATTAACTATGATAGTCGTGTACTCGACTCTGCAGAAAGTTCGAGCGGCGCCTCCAAACGCATCCGGGATAGCACTACAGCCGAATACGGGGCTATTTAGCAAGGCGAGGTGCCCTCCAAGCTTAGAATTTAGACAAGGTTCTTCGCGTGAGAGACCCACCATGATCCGCGGGCCGTTGCACTTTGTGCACCTCCTTAATAGAGACAGAGGCACATCAGATGGGAAAGCCTTCAACCATGCAGAATGACGCTGAAGCTCAGCAGGTCCAGTTGTTGCAGCTCACTGCCGACATAGTGGCGGCGTATGTTCAGAAGAACGCGATCCCGGCGGCCGTTCTCCCCGAATTGATCGCCAGTGTGAATTCTGCCTTGTCGCAATTGAGTCAGCCGGTGGTAGCGCCGCCGCCCGCGCTTGTTCCGGCAGTTAATCCAAAGAAGTCGGTTTTTCCCGATTACATCGTCAGCCTAGAGGACGGACGCAAGTTCAAGTCTATGAAGCGCCACCTTGGTTTGCTGGGAATAACACCCGACGAATACAGAGCCAAATGGGGCCTCGCACGAGACTATCCGATGGTGGCGCCGAGCTACGCGGCTCAACGGTCGGAGCTCGCCAAGTCTTCCGGTCTTGGCCGCAAGGCAGTTGCGAAAACGCGAGCAAAGAAAGCGCCAACAAGGCAGAAGGCCAAGGCCTAGCGGCGGTCCGTATACACTCTTCTTGCGGCAACGGTGGTCATTCCATATCTGGCACGTCGCCCGCCCACAAAGAGGGTTGTGGGCTCCCCATATTCGCCAAGCGAAGGATTGGCATCGCGCGACCACGCAGTGACGCCAGCGTGTTTACCCGCCAGCCCCCTCGCGGTCCTTATGGCGCGGTCCTCGGTCTGCTGCTCGGCTGGCCCAAAGACGAGCTGAAGGTCGCCGCTCTCATCGCGGTCAAATGCTGTGACGACGATGAGTCTCGGGGCCTTCTGTTGCGGCAGCAAGCTGTCTGAGGCTCTCCCTTCGCTGGGCCACCGGCTGGCGTGACGTGACCGGCTCGCTGGGAACAAACTCAGACGTGCCTATGATCGGTATCATCGATGCCTCCCGCTCTGGCCGTGCCTGTTTAGCTCTCAGCTCAACGATTTCGTCATCTCGTCTGGCAATTCGGCTTTCCAGATTGGCGATGCGCTCTGCTAAGAAATAGCGCCCAACTGCAAATCCACCGCCTCCGAACAGCACGGCGAATGTGGCGAAGGCTGTCGGCTGGGCGATGACCAGTTCGGCGTTATTGCCAATGAAAGCGATAAGGTCGTGCATCGAGAGCCGCCTAAGTCATGCCAGCACAGGCGGCGTGGGATCGTAGCTGATCGCCACGAAGCCAGGGTACCTGTTGGCGAGAGCGAGGATTTGGGTCTCAAGCTCGCAGGTGTAGGCCATGAGCGCCTTCACGGCCTCAAGCGGGCTTTCGTAGCGAGCGATGAGCTCCTCCGCTTTCGAGTGCAATTCGGCTTCGGCGTCGGCGTCCAGATGCATTGCGGCCATTTCGGTCTCCTAGATCTAGCGACTTGCCCGGCGCGGTGCGGAGAGGGCGGGTCAAGCTGTTCTTGCAGATGGCAATTGAGGACAATCATTTCTTTGAACGCCTTCACAGGGTCGCCCTTATGCTGAGCAACGAACTTGTCAGGGATTGCCTGCAAAGCAGCTTCCTGGCGGCTGTGAGCGTCACAACGTGGTCCATGAGATCGCTCCAAAAGATTGTGCGCACAGTGAACAAAAACGGAACATAATTGTCAAGGTCGAATTGGCTGGGCGTGGATGGAGTTCCTATCTGGGCTACAGTTGGGGCGAGGAATACTGGCCCTAGCAATGCTTCGGCATCGTAGCCCCCGTCGGCGAGCAGCATTGAGCCTAACCCCTTTGCCAAGTCCGCTGCGGAGGCGATGTCGCTCGCCTGGCCTGAGCGGCCTGCCTTGGGCGCCGACAAGAGCGTGGATTTGGTTGTCAGTCCGGCTCGGAAACGTGTTGACGATCATTTCGTTGACCATCAGCCTTGAGGCCCTGCTCGTCGCTTCGATGACGTGCAGCAACCTTGCGATGCGATCGAGATACACCTCAAGGAACAATCAACCCGCAACCCCGTTGGGCAGGATCGCGTCAGGAGAATGCTGTGCGACATATGATGTTGGGAGCTCTGGCCGGCCTTGCGGCGACGATGGCGATGACCAGCGCCATGAGGCGGTTCCATGGGGTGCTGAACGACACGAGTCGCTACCCATTGCCGCCCCGTGAAATTGTTGAGCGCCTGAACATCGGGGGCGATGAAAGGCAGGCGCGAACGAATACTCTGTTGGCCCACTTCGGCTTCGGCGCGATGAGCGGTGCAGCGTTCGCGCTTTTGCCACGCCGTCGCGGCAGCGGCACACTCTATGGCCTCGGTGTGTGGGTTGGATTCCTGCAGCGCGAATTCTTGCCCCCGCATGGCGCCATCCTGCAGAGAGGAATCTGCTGATGATCGCCGTGCACATGGTGTGGGGTATCGTGCTCGCGAAATCGCTCAGCGAACTGGAAGCCGCGGAATCGGAGGCGTTCGGCAGGCCTGTGGACGCCAAACAGTCAGTCTTGGAAAGGCGAGAGAGAGGGCCTGACCGATGAAGTCGATCCCGTTTTGGCTAGATCGAGAGCCGGAGGTTTCATTTCGTGCCTTGCAGGGCGATCACAACTTCGAAGTCGCGATCGTCGGCGCGGGTATCGTGGGACTGCAGACTGCCTGTCTGCTGCGGGGCTCGGGTCTGAGGGTAGCGCTCCTCGAGGCACGTCAGATCGGCCAGCAGGCCACCGGCCGCTCCACCGCCAAGGTCACATCCCAGCATGGGCTCAAATTCGCTTCCCTCATTCGCAATTTCGGCCGCGAAGGCGCGAAGCTTTACGCGGACGCGAATGAAAAGGCCAAGGAGGAGATCGCTGCACAGTGCTTGCTTATGGTGGATAAGGCCAAGCTGGAAGCCAAACCTGCCTTCATCTATGCTGAAGACGAACAACAGGCGGACACGTTACGCCGTGAGGCCGACGCCGCCGCATCGCTTGGATTGCCCGCCGAATTCCTGTCCGATCCGGAGCTGCCCGTTACGGCGACCGCGGCGCTCCGCTTTTCCGGCCAGTACCAGTTCGATCCGTATCTTTATCTTTGCAGGCTGGCCCGTCTGGTGAGCGAGAGCACCATCTCCGTTTTCGAAAACAGCCGCGTTCTTGAGATTGCAGGCGAGGGGCCTTATCAGTTGACTCTGGCTGGCGGCATTGTGACCGCCGGTAAGGTCGTCGTCGCCACGCAGATGCCCATCATCGGAGACGGACTCTTCTTTGCCAAGGCTTTTCCATTCGCGCATCCGGTCGCGGCAGCGCCACTGCCGGAACAAGCAAGAGTGGACGGCATGTTCATCAGTGCCGGCAGGCCGTCTCATTCCTTTCGCACGACGAACCGTGACGGCAAGCGCTTTCTTGTCGCCGCCGGCGGCGAATTCAAGACCGGAGACCGCGAGGCTGCGGATCGCGCCGTCGCCGACATGCTGGCCTTCCTCGAGGCAACGTTCGCTATCAACCAACCGTCGCACCTTTGGATAAACGAAGATTTCCGATCAATGGATGGAATGGCCTTTGTCGGCTTGGCGAGTTCTTCCAAACCAGACCTTCTTGTTGCTACCGGTTTCGACGCATGGGGCATCACACAAGGTGCCGTTGCAGGAGAGATCCTCGCGTCGCAGCTTCTCGGCAAATCCCATCCTGCGGCGGAGATCTTCGACGCGACTCGTATCAAGCCGCTCGCAGGCGGCCCGACGTTCATATCCGAGAACGTCAAGACGGCTACTCATTTGGTGGCCGAACGGCTCCTGGGTTCAAGAACTATGGAAATCAGCAAGATCCGCCCCGGAGAAGGGGGGGTGATCGAGCACGACGGAGAGCAACTGGCTATCAGGAAGGCGCACGACGGTACGGTAACCGCCCGCTCCGCGATTTGCACCCATCTCGGCTGCGTTGTTGGATGGAATCCGGTCGGCCGGACGTGGGACTGCTCATGCCATGGATCTCGCTTCGATGAAGCGGGTGAGGTTCTTTCCGGCCTCGCGACGAGACCGCTCGAGCCGCGAGCGTCGCCGAATGCCGGGCACGCTAAATGAGAGTTCTCGTCACCGGCGCGTCGGGTTTAATCGGGGCCGCGCTTTGCGCGCGGCTGGCGGCCGGGGGACATGACGTCGTTCGTGTGCTCCATCGCCCCAGTGTTGCCCCGTTCACCGGGCCTACTCCCATCTTGCTCGACATGGCTAATGCGCTGCGGACGCAGGACTGGATCCCTCATCTTGCCGATGCCGATGCCGTTGTGAACTGCGCCGGCGTTCTGCAGGACAGCGTTCGCGAGAATACCCAGCACGTCCATACAGGCGGCGCCTCGGCACTCTTTGCCGCGTGTGAACAGGCAAATGTGAAAAAGGTCATCCACTTCTCGGCTATCGGCGTCGATCGCCAGCAGCCGTCCGCTTTCTCCGCCAGCAAGCTTGCTGGCGATGAGGCATTGATGGCGCGCGATCTCAACTGGGTGATCCTGCGCCCCTCGGTTGTGCTGGGGAGGCCGGCGTTCGGCGCAAGCGCGCTTTTTCGTGGTCTCGCTGCTTTGCCACTGTTGCCTGTGATGCCCGACACGGGTCGTCTTCAGGTCGTACAGCTCGACGACGTGATCTCCACCGTTCTCTTCTTTCTTAGGCCCGACAGCCCATCGCGCCTCGCTCTGGAGCTGGCTGGGCCTGAAGCCCTTTCCATGAACAAGGTCGTTGCCTGCTACCGCCACTGGTTCGGATGGAACAGCGCCCGGGAATTCATCCTGCCCAATTGGGCCGCAGCAATCCTATACCGGGCTGGGGATGCGGCGGCTCAGCTCGGCTGGCGTCCGCCGATGCGCAGCAATGCCGCAAAGGAGATCGAGCGGGGCGCGGTCGGTGATCCCCAGCCGTGGATAGCGGAGACCGGCATTCAACCGTCAAGTCTTGCAACCGCACTCAGCCTTAACCCTGCCACGGTGCAGGAACGATGGTTCGCTGGTCTCTACGTTGTTAAGCCTGCCATCTTCGTTGTGCTACCCTTCTTCTGGATCATGACCGGCGTTATTTCCCTCACCACCGGCTGGCGCAGCGGAGTTGAGTTGCTCATCGACACCGCGGTCGGCGCGCTGGCCGGGCCGGCTGTCGTCGCCGGCGCGCTGGCCGACATGATCGTCGGTGCGCTGATCGCCTGGCGCCCGACCGGCCGGCTTGGTCTCTTCGGCGCAATCGCGCTGTCGCTTTTCTATGCGATCGCTGGGAGCATTCTGCGACCGGAGCTCTGGAACGAGCCGCTCGGCCCGCTGATGAAAATCCTGCCGATCCTGGTTCTGCATTTTGTCGCTCTGGCGGTGCTGGAGGAACGCTGATGATCTATTTCGTGCTAAAATACCTGCATGTCATCGGTGCGGCTGTGCTGTTGGGAACTGGCGCCGGCATCGCCTTCTTCATGCTTCTGGCACACCGAACCGGAAATGCCGCGACCATCGCGGCTGTCGCCCGCATCGTCGTCCTCGCCGACTTTCTGTTCACGGCTACGGCCGTTATTGCGCAACCTGTGACCGGAATCGCTCTCGCCCAGTACGCGGGCTATTCGCTTGCTGAAGGATGGATCGTTCTTTCGATCCTGCTCTACATTGCCACCGGCCTGTTCTGGCTGCCTGTGGTGTGGATGCAGATCAAGATGCGCAATCTCGCCATATTGGCCGCGGCGTCCAACCAACCCCCGCCTGAGCGTTACAATCAGTTGTTCAGGCTCTGGTTCGCCTTCGGCTTTCCAGCCTTTGCGGCTGTGCTCGCCATCTTCTGGCTGATGATTGCGCGCCCGCCGATCGAGTGGCTGGCCTTTTAGCCGTCGTGGCTCGCTAAACGCCGCCCTGCGGCGTCTGTTCCCGTGACTAGGAAAAACCAAACCGAGCCATCACGATCGAGGCATTACCTTGCGCCTCCGCGGCGCCAGTGCCCTTCGCCCCGGCTGGCGAGGACAGCAACCACCAAGAATGCGAGGGCCGCTGGTTCCTTCTGGGCGAAGGAGATACCCAAGGCGGCGATTTCAATGCCGAACCGGCGTTTCGCGACGCGTTCCAGTCCAGGCGCTGTCTGATTATGGCCGACGGCTTCTGAATGGAATATCTCGCCCGGCCGATGGCAAGGAAGACCATTGGCAACATCTACCTGCCGGCCATGCGCCGTTCCATCTGCCAGCCTGTGGCCCACAAATCCAATCTCGACATCACCAGTTGCACTATTGTCATCGAGCCAGCGGAGAGCCGATGAGAACCTGCCCGATCGGCGAGCGGTCATTCTCGATCAGGCTAACTATGATGCTTGGGTGGCCCGACGACGCCGAAGGAAGGACATCCTCAGCCATAATATGAAGGGTCAATTGCAGTTCAATCGTGTCGGCCGGGAGGTCAACGCGACGGTTGTCAACAAGCTTTCCATCGACCCAGGCCTTGGTCGGGCCGACCAATCCGACGAACCGCTAAGGTTTGCGGAAGGCATGACGCCGGCGCCTGACGAGCAGGCGCGGATCCAAACCAATTCTGTGAACATGCCGATTGCGGCAAGGGTGCGCCGCGCTTCGCTAATTCAGACGGTACATTGGTGTACTTGTCGGCGATCGATCAGATGTCGAAAATCCAACCCGATCTCATCGATCGGGCGTGTTATTCCAGTGCTCCGTCGCGGTTTGTGAGACGCTATGTATGGGCTTCGAGGACTAGAATTGTAGGTGATGCCGAAGCGAACCTCGTTGTATCAAGCGTCGGCAATAATATGTACCGATGTCTAATGAAGCTGTGCTCGCTCCACACGTTATTGCAAGCCGTTCAAATTTGAACTTCCGCACTAATGCTTTGTCGAGGGCATCCCATGTAGTCACTTGAGCCTTCTGCGCCGTGAGGTTCCACCGTTCTTGAATGGCCGTCGGCGACGATAACGACGAATTAGGAGAACGCAATGACTCGCAGTCACGTTGAACGTCTTGATGAGTTTAGGGAAATTCTGGTCGCGACTCGACGCGAAGGAATTCGTAATGTGCACCATACTCGCGACGCGATGCGGGCAAGTGGCTTTCAAATTGGGGATAGCGACGGCTCCAGCTACGGAGCCGAGCTGAAGGCGCTCCAAGAGCAAATTGAGGCAGTCGACCGCGCCGTCGAAGACGAGAAGCGGCTGACCTTGGCCGTCGAGAGCGCGGCTCAATCCCGGCGAATGACCAAACCCAGAATCGTGAAGAGAACATAAAATTAGATACGGTCCTTGGCGCTCCTCATGTCAATCGACCTGCGGCAGCCGATCTGAATAGCGCCGGCCGGCCGCGCGCACCGCTCGGCGCGTGTCGCACACGGACGAACGCGGTTGATCGTCTTCCGCGCTCGTCGGTGAAGGCGGACACGGCATCGTCGACATGGAGGTGTTGCCGATGTCGTCCCCAGTCGTCCGTCCGCTGGCGATCTCCCTCAGTTCAGCACGATCGGAAGTCGACCGCGACGAAGTCGACCGCCATTGGCGGCCGTGCGTCGGTCGGCCCGACCACGGTCACCAGAGTGCCACAGGCTCGATTAGGCCCTGGGATCGCGTAGGCGCCGGCCTCTCGTGGAGTTGCGCGAAGAGACCACCTTGCAAATGTGCTTTCTTCAATGGGAGAGCCTCATATCGCTGTTCCCAGCTGAGTTGGCGTGCTCGCATCACAGTAAGCCAGTCACGCGCATCCCGGCGCTAAGCAAAGGCTGGCAAGAATCTTTCCGGGCGATGCTCGCACAAACGCAGACCGTGATGTTCCCGAGGTGGTTTATGGCTAACTCTGAAGAGGCAATCGACCTCGAGTACAATACCGAAGCATGACTACGAGCCCGTCGCCATTGCGCGCGATGGGCTGCGGGTATGCGATTGCGCATTTTCTTGGAACCGTCGTTTCGCAGCGAAGTTCGGTGCCGAAGGGAACCGATATGGAGTTGATCATGAAACAGGTTCTTTTCGCTTCAGCCATTATGGCACTGTCAACTGGCCTCGCATTTGCGCAATCGACCGACACGACCACAGGCGGATCGTCGACCTCGGCAACCAAGACCATGCCGAGCACTACGACCGATCAGGGGACGGATTCGACCACCACGAGTGGAACGAACTCGAACTCCGCCAAGGACTGCGCTCCGGGTCAACAAACTGGCAGCGCCAAGCAGGCCGCCCCAGGTCAACAGGACACCGATGCTAACTCGGCTGCTCCTGGTCAGATGAAAAAGACCACGGAAGGCTGCTGACCTGCCGGGACGGCAGGCTTTTTCCTTCCGTGATCGAAAGCGCATTCCGGGAGTTGGTTCAAAGGAGGAGCCAATGAAAAAGGATGGCGATGGACGTGTGGACAAAGACACTCAGCAACTGCTTGTCCGACGTTTGTCTGAAGAAGTCGGCATTTCAGAGCCGGACGCGCGCGATCTGATCAAGCTTATCGGAACAGACTGGAATTCGCTGCTTCGTGAAGCCCGATTTTTGAAGGAGCGCCATTAGAGTCCGCCGCCTATTGGGGCGCGGCGGCTGACGACCTCTATCCGACATTGGTCGGCACGGTCACTCAACTCAATGCTTCGGCTGCTTGATCGTGTCGGCTGCTGCCCGATAATCCCTACACAATGCGCCTGTGAAATTGCCATGCTGCTTGCCGGTAAGTGGCGTAAGAATCTCTGGCAAAAGCCATCGTCGAGACGGTCGAGCGGCTGACGAAGTAGGCCCGCCGCTGAGGGACACTGAAACAGCGACGGGCCTTTTGCTTTGAGACCTGGCCCGGAAGCCAAGCTGCAAACCAAACTTCGATTTCACGAACAGGTTCCAGCCTTACGAAAAATTAGCGCCTGCGGAGACTCGCAGGTAGGCCCGCCAACTGAGGATCTGAAGACCGTCCTTCTAGTTGCGATGTTGCAGCCGGGTCTACCCCGCAGCGGGCAATCAATGAGTAACGGAGGCTTTGAACCGGGTTGCCGCCCACGAGACTGACCTGCCGTAGGCTCTCGTATCCACTGCTTCATTCTCACTGCAACTGCCGCAACAAATGCTGCTGTCGCCGCATCGCACGCCCTCACGGCCCGTTGGATGCCAAGATGACGGCAGCGCTCTTCAACGTCAATCATACTTCTCGGCAAGGTCTGCGGCGTTATACGGGTTGTCGAAGATCCCACCGTTATTAGGCTCTTCCTTGCTGCTCCAAGAGGCGCGGTGTCATCGACTGTGCCGTTGTGAAAGCGAAGGAACACCTAAGCTGCGAGGTCCTCGGCCGCAAGACTGTTTAGTTCAAAGCCGCCCTCGATCGGAACTTGTTCAAATACGCGTTGGCAAAGGGCGAGGTCGCTCGGATAAAGGAGGCCACGATCAACTCAGAGACCCGCTCCACACCCTTACGCTGGTCGATAAGTCGTCGAGGCCCTATCGAGGCGATGCTCGAGATCGATTGCCTCATCGGTTTGGCTGAGGATAAAGCGGCGAGTTCGATCATAGCGATCGATGCTCGGCAATTGGATCGCAAAACCTAACGGGTTCTTGGCTTGTTCCTATTGTGGTATTCCCCTACGTGTTGCTCACGGCACATTCATGCTCGGAGATGCGCCGGGAGCCCGCCCAGTCAGGCGGGTTCTTTGTTAAAATCGCCCGGCAGCCCCGGAAAACGTTTTCCAGCTGGTGCGGAGTGTTGCCACCCCCACTACTGCTGCTCGGGCATTTCAGTATTTTCCTGAGGGTCTTTTTTCACGCCTGGGCTGGGTGACGTGTCCGCTGGCGCACTACCGCCCTGGTTTTGCTCAGGAGCACGCTTGAACGGTGCCATCTGCCAAGAGCCGTTCGATAAAGGCGTAAGTACAAAGAATGCCATCAGGCCGAGAAAAATAAGGGCGATAACCGCCACGCCCCACGCCATGAGTCTTCGCGTGCCGCGTTGTTCTTGCCTGCGAGATAGGTTGTCCGCCATTGCTCCGGCCTTCCGTGAAGTGGCGCTGGTGAGCAACGCGCCTTCCCGAACTCGGTTCCGCCCGTCGCCCGACATTAGGCTTCACCTTGAGGCGGCTTCCCGTCGCACTGACGGTCGACGGTTTCTGCTTTCTGCTCCGGGTGTGGCGTCTCCGCTCGAATCACCGGTTCCAGGTCGTTGGGAAAGTTGGGTGCGTGGACTGGCAGTTTCGGCAGCGAATCTTTTTCGTCCGGTGACAGCGAAGGGAGTATCTCCGCCACCTCGGCCAGGATGTCGTTTACGATCCCGTTCATCTGCGTGCCTGCTGCGAAAATATCTCCTCCCGAACTTCGCTATTGCATCAAAGTTCCGGCCCCGGTGCAGCATCTGCGAATTGAGTAATTTTGAAGCTTAGCAATCTAAAGGCATTGCCGGCTCGGTGGGGAACAGGCTTCGGGTCGAGCCTTTGCCATTGACCGGCTGCGAAATTCCTCGCGAATTCCTCGGTCTCGAAAAGCTGCTGCGTGATCGCGCCGTCCTAGACGATCTGAACCGCCCACTGCCCGTCTAATTGCTCAATCGAAACACTGTTCTTTGGTTGGTGGTCCACCGCCGCACTCCTCCACAGGTGCAACAGTAAAAAACAACCTTAGCGGCCGCCGCTAGCAATGTTCGAAACAAACCAAATTTCCGCACCCGCTCAGACCGGGGAGACCATCCATGCCCGCAAACGAGTTGACCCCGAAGCAAGCGCGCTTCGTTGACGAATTGATGATCGACCTGAACGCCACGCAGGCGGCAATCCGGGCCGGTTACAGTGAATTGACCGCAGATGTGCAGGATCCGCGTCTGTTAGGGAATGTTGGTTGCCGCCGCCCTCGCAGCCAGGCAAGCAGCGTCATCGCACTGCTGCGCCGACTCGGGAGCATCGATGCCATTGAAGCGAATGCGCTGGCCATGAATTTCGATCGTGTCGCCGTCAATGATTGAAGCGACACCGGTGATCACCTCCGGCCTCGGCGCGATCCAGTTAGAAACATGGAGGTCAGGGGCGCCTTCGCTGTGCTGCACTGCGAACTGCGCTACCAAGGCGGCTGCCGCAGCCACCGTCACGAAGACAAGCCGCTTAGGAACGCTTGCAGCAAGCGCGCACGTGCCCGCTGCGCACCACGCCGCGTGCGCTACCGATCAGACATGTTGTCGTATCGATACTTGTCCACGCCCTTCGCCCACGGACAAGATGGGTCGAGTCGGCTCGCGGTTCGCGGCAGCGGCGCCCGGCGGGCCTCATCCAGGGAACAAAAAGCCCCAGCGCTGGGTCGCGGCACCGGGGCTTATGGCATGTACGAGCTACCTAGCATGTCCGCATATGAGACTGCGCTAATCGTAAATGAATGGTGAACCGAACACTCCGCCGGAGGGGAAAGGCGGCCCTATAAATAGGCTGCTTTCCGTGGCGCTTGCCGCGGCAAGAGCGCGGAAATGCAACCAAGGCCTCCGCCATTCGTTGGACGCCATGCCGTCGACCTCG
Source organism: Mesorhizobium sp. M0518 (assembly GCF_040321125.1). NCBI lineage: Bacteria > Pseudomonadati > Pseudomonadota > Alphaproteobacteria > Hyphomicrobiales > Phyllobacteriaceae > Mesorhizobium > Mesorhizobium sp. M0518. Next base: position 27,620 of record NZ_JAMYQY010000035.1, on the reverse strand, counting down.
ATACGCAAGTTCGACTATGACCCGAACAACATGGTTCTCTCAGTCTGGTTTGTAGCCAGCGGGAAGCACTACGAGTTCTTGGACGTACCGGTTGAGACCTTCACCGCGTTCAAAGCTGCCTTTGCCAAGGGCCGATATTTCAACGACCACGTCCGCAATCGCTACCCATTCCGGCTCGTGACATAGAGCTCCAGTTCCAACGGCTCGTGTTGGGGCTGATCGTGCCAAGCGATCTGGCGGAAGTCACGCATGTCGAGCCGCTGGCCGCATACCGGGCAAATCATAAAATTCTCCCGTTCGTCGGCAGGCTCGCCGCCGTGCTGCTCGCCAAGGATCGGCGGGCCAAGGTCTGACAGCTTGGTCATCTACTGCCCAGCGCTTTTGCTTCTCGTTCCAGCGTCTCCCGGTCATTGCCGTATTTTTTTATAAGTTCACGCACCTCGGGGATCGTAAGCTGAAACTTGCTGGCGAGATAACCGACCTCATATTCTTGGTCGCCTGATACCCGGTCGCGGTCGTGGAAATCACGCTTGCTCTTGTCGTCTCCCATTGGTGTTCCTCCTAGAGGTTGTCGATCCGCAACGCGCACCTGGCCGCATTGTTCATTCTTCTTGGAACTATTTTAGCTAAAGCTGATTGAATCGCGGGTGGGGTCAGTTCATGCGGTTGAAGTTCATCAAGCCGATGGAGCCGGAGCTTGTCGATAACCCACCAGAGGGTGACGACTGGATTCACGAAATAAAGTTCGACGGCTACCGCACGCAGCTCATCAAGGATGAAGGCGGCATCCGCCTGCTGACGAGGAGAGGGTACGACTGGACCGAACGGTACCAGGTTCTTGCCGACCAAGCTGCGGCGACCGAGGCCGACGATTTCATCATCGAGGGTGAAGCCATCGTGGTTGATGAGGCTGGACGCTCCGATTTCCATGCCCTGCAGTCGGCGGTCAGCAGCCGCGAGACCTATCAGGACTATTATCTCGTCGCCTTCGATTTGCTGCACCTAAACGGACACGACCTGCGCAGCATGCCGCTCGAAGACCGGCGCGAGATCCTGCAGGGCATGATCGAGGCCGGCGGCCGCATCCAATTCAGCGAGGCGATGCCCGGCACGGGTGACGCCGTTTACTACGTCGCGGACCAGACTGGACAGGAAGGCATCGTCTCGAAGCGTCGGGACAGTCTTTATCGCAGCGGCCCGACGATGAACTGGCGCAAGATCAAGTGCTACGATGAAAAGGAGATGAACATCATCGGGGTCCAGCGTGATCCGGGGCAGGCGGCAAGAGTTCTCATGGCCGACAAGGGCCGCTATGTCGGCACCGCCAACGTCAATCTTAAGTTCGACAAACGCAGGCGCCTCTGGGACCGCGTGCAGGGCAAAATCGGCGGACCAGTGCCGAAAGGCCTGAAGAGAGACAAGGCGGAATGGCTGAAGCCGGGTCTTGTCGGCCGCGTGGAGTTCCTGAAAGGTGAGGAGCAACTACGCCACGCGAAGCTGCTGGACTATCGTGAGGAATGACAACGCTGGCGACGAGGGCTCCCCCAGCGGAACAGAACCGTGTGCCTTGCGTTGTGCGGAACATCGGCACGTCTAGGAGAAGGGGCATGGTGGCGCCACGCGCGGTCTGGAAGGGCTTTCTGAGGGTCGGTTCCGTGTCATGCGGGGTGAAGATAGTTGGTGCCACAAGCGAGGCCTCCAAGATCCACTTCAAGATTTTGAACCGCAAAGACGGTTTACCCGTCAAGAGCGCTTATGTCGATGAAGAGACCGGCGATGTTGTCGAAGCCGAGGATCAGATTAAAGGCTATGAAGCGGACAAGGATGATTTCATCCACGTCGAGCCGGACGAGATCAAGAAACTGAAACTGACGTCGCAGCATACACTTGACGTCGATTCCTTCGTTCCTATTGCCGAGATCGACACACGTTATCTGGAAAAGCCATACTACTTGATCCCGGCAGATGGCGCCTCTCTGGAGGCCTTTGCCGTCCTGCGCGATGCGATGGCGAAGAAGCGCGTCGCGGCACGCTCCTGCGTCGTACTCTATCAGCGCGGGCGGGAAGTGTTGATACAGCCGCTTGAAAAAGGGATGCTGCTGACCGAGTTGCGCACCCACAATGCGATGACGTCGGAAGACACCGTCTTCGACGATGTGAAAAGCCCGAAATACGATGCGGATTTGCTCGAAATCGCTGGGCTTCTTATCGACAAGAAGGTGACGACGTTCGATCCTTCGAAATTCGAGGACACCTACGAGGATGCGTTGATTGCCATGATCGACGCCAAGCGCAAAGGCAAAAAGCCTCCGAAACCGGCGCCGAAACCCAAAGAGAACGTGGTCGACCTGGCCTCGGTTCTTCGAAAGAGCCTCGCCAACGAGGGCATCAACCAAGACCGGCCAAAGGCGAAGGGCCGCAAGTCAGCATAGTTAGAGAGGATTGATAGGCCCGACCAAGGCGGGATGGTCATTGGGCTGCTTGTTGATTAGCGTCGAGTTGACGTCGCGACCGACGCGATTGAACTGCAGTTGGCCGTCGAGGTCGTGGCTTAGGATATCTTTCAGGTAGCCCTTGGGTGTCGTCGGATCCAGCCACGCGTCGTAATAGCCTTGATCGAGAATGATCGGCTGTCGATCGTGCAAGTTCTTCATCGGCTCGCCGGCCGGCTCGGTGATGATGGTGCAACTGGTGATGTCGAGGTTCGAATTGTAGGCCCACAGGCCGGCAAACGAGAACGGCGCGTGTCCGGGCAGATAGATATGCCAAGGGTCCTTCTTGCCTTCTTGCCGTCGGCCAGCGTGGTCCATTCGTAGAAGCCATCCGCAGGAATCAGACAGCGCTTCGACTTGAATGCGTCACGGAATGCCGGGGCTGCATCGACGCCTTCAATCCTGGCGTTGAACATCGCCGCCTTGGGCATCTCTTTCGCCCAGAACGGCACGAGCCACCAGCGGCCTTCGCGGAGCTTGTGATTGCCGTCCTCGCCTACGGTGACGAAGGGGACTTCCTCCGTCGGTGCGATGTTATAGCGAGGGGCGTCATTGCGGCCGGTCTCAGCCGGCGCCGTCAGGCGGTATAGCTGGTGGATTTCGGACCAGGTCAAGTATCTGGTATAGCGGCCGCACATGCGTTGCCCCTGTTGCCTCAATGCGATGTGGACATCTCGGTCGCAGCTTCAAGGGCGTCGACCGCATCATAGACGGCTTGGCGCTTGGGCTCGATCGGCTCGCCTGGACGAAATCCCGCAAGCTCCAGCCTGGTAAAGGCAACCGTCACCGCCGCAATTAGAGCGCTCGGATTGTCCACATCGACAGCCAACCTGTCCGCCAGTATGCCGATTTGCGAATTCATGAATTCGCCGTTGCCCTCTTGCGCGGCAGTCAGAGCGCGGAGCATGGCCAATGCCGTTGGCCGGTCGGCCAATTGTGTTGCCGGGTCCAACAACAATTGCAGATCGGCTGCAACCGGACGCTTTTCGGCGGGCCAGTCAGCGCAACATGCCTCTAAGGCTGCCCGCGACGCTTCCATCCAGGCGCTCGCTGCTTCGTCCTCTTCCACTGTTGGCTCACCCTCGTCAGGGAAACTGGCATCGTCCGAACCTTCAAGCGCAAACATTCCATCTGCCGCCTCAATAGCTGTGATGCCCGCCCGGTCCAGCACCGCCTGCGCCGCAGCGATGCCGCGCGCATTCGGGCGATGCGCCCGGAATTGTCAAAAGCAGGTCCATATCTGCCTCCTGTGTCTGTCCTGCCATCAGTGAACAAAATGAGAACAAAAGAGACAAGGGCTCTTGACCTGAGAGGAATATGTTCCTCTTTTATCAGCTATAGCGCATGATCCGATCGACACGCTAGGCAAAGCGACCCGGCACAATATGCTGGTGAAAGCAGAGTGCAGTTGCGGCAATGTCCGCTACTGCCGGTCGGCCGACTTAATGATGGTCTACGGAGGCGGCGTCGATCCGCAGACGCTGAAGTTCGATTGCAGTCGATGCAAACCGCAGATCAAAATTACCCTCATGGAGGTGCATCCGGAGCACTTGCCTAAGCGCTTGATGATTCACAAGCCGATGAAGGTCGACGGCAAAATGATTTGGTACACCGAGCGCTTCAGAGGATGAGAAAAACCCGGCTAACATCTGGCCGCCCGCGAAATTTTCTATGTCAATTGCGGGCATACGATGTGCTGAAATCCCCCGATCTCAGCTCTGTAAATTTCTGAATTTCAGAAAGGGTCTCGGGGAATTTCTGCGCGAGGAATCGGACGACGCGCACGTTTTCCAGCAGATGGTTAAGATACCTCCCTGTCGAAATGTGCTCTAGGGCCAAAACTCCGTAGTGCTTCATTGTATTTCGAACGCGTTTGCTAAGATCTTCGAATTCGGTTTTCAACGCCGCCAATTGCGCATCGGTGAGGCGGGCAAATTTCCATCCGGGATTCGATGAATCGGCCAACTGCGATTGTGAACTCAGGGCGACGGCCATCTTCGCGTAGTTATAGGTTACCCTGTTCATGGCGATCATAAGTTTGGTGACTTCAAGCTGCCGAGTGGGAGCTAGCTTTCGCAGCACGCCAAAGATTTTGGGCGGCAGATAACAATCCTGGAACAGTTCAATTACTTCGGGAACAATGCCCCCTATAAGCTCTCCTCCGCCTCTGCCGACGCCACTTGTCGGCGTCCGATCATCAACCCCGAAAGTCGCCAGATCGTACGTCTCATGCAGAATTCTGGCGGCCAGCGTTCGTGGCAATGTTGCGAGATTTTGCGCAACAAGCAGGTCGCGCATTTGTTCGTCTGCCAGCAGGGGTCGAAGAATTTTGGCGACCCTACCCATCCTACGTCGCATCAGGTCGCCCTCACGAATGAAGGCGCGCTTCCTCTTGCATTCAGCTTTGTATGTTTTGAGGAAAAGCGGAGTGGTGAAAGCAGCGACCGGCTCGTCTGGCTTTCCACCCGCCAACTTGACGTGCCTTCCTCGGCTGCTTTTCAGTGTTTGATTACCCAAGGCCGAAACCATTAGCACAACTCCCGGATTGCGGTACGCTCAGCCAATGCGACAAGTGGCCCGAGCGACGTAAAAAGAAACGCGTCGAGCTTTGCCCCATTATTTGCTGTCAAACCCGCCGTCAGGTATTTCATTTCGCTTGTGGCGGCGATTAGGTAGTCTCTGATTGTCTGATTGTCGGGATTCATCCGTATTAAAACGGAAACGTCGGGCTCAGGTTTTCGCTCAGTTCCTGTCACCCATCGAGGATAGCCACAACAAGTGGCTTGGCAGCGGGAGGTTGCCATAGCGACCGTCATCTCTCCGTTAATACGGATAAGGTCGTTTTCTTCATCATGCACAGCATGTCCGCCCACATTTTCAATTGCAGTCAGCAGATTCCTGATGATCCCCGCCCGTATCGCTCGAAGGTGTTTGTTGGTCTCGAACCACGTGAAGTCCCGTCGCGGATTGTGATTAATCATGGCATAGGTTCGTAGTAGATCGCCAAAGCGCGCCGTGTATCGGGCGGCGGGCGGGCATTCCGGCGCCGCGTCGATGATTGAACGGGTTAACTTCCCGCGCCTTTCAAGAAGCTTGGATAGGGCCGCCAGCATCTGCTCCCTGCTCATGAGCACAGATTGGGCTCTCACTATGGCTTGGGCTCGGCTGAAGAGCTTTGGGTCAACAATGGCGTCGAAAGCGTTGTCTGCGCGCACCCATTGGGACGGCGGATTGAAAACCCATTTCAGCTTGAGTTTTGCCGACCGCCGGTTCCAAACATTGTGGCCGATATATTTCTCGCAGCCGATGATGTGATTCACCGATTCCCGCGTCCAGGCCCTGTTGAGATCCGTGACAATTCCACGCTTGTTGAGGAGCCTTGCTATCTCGAGCTGTGTTTTGCGGGCTCTCACGAACTGATCAAATATCAACCTTACAACGGCGATTTCCTCGGGCGGTCCGGGCACGAGGACGATCCGATCCGTCTGCAGGTTTTTGTATTCGTAGCGAGCAAGGATGCCTTTTGGTTGGCCCGCTTTATCAAGCTGCAATCGCCTTAGGCCAAGGCCAGGAATGCCCCCTTGCCAAAAACCCATTCTCACCAATCGGCATTGTCCAACGAAAACCTTCTGTGAGAGCACCCTGCTATAATCTGCCGCCATGCTCCGCTTGATTGCCTTCAGCACATCGGACCCGATGCTGCCGTCGTTTACGAATTGCTCGGCGCAATATTCGATTCGTACACCTGCAATCTGGCATCGGTATTCGTAGGAGGCACTTTCATCGATGTTCTGAAACCGGCCCCATCGGCTCACGTCGTAGACAATGACGGTTTCAAAATTCCCGAGTCTTGCTTCAATGTCGGCCAGCAGGCGTTGCAGCCCAGGGCGGCCGCCAATCTTTAGACCGCTTTTGCCCGCGTCTTCGTACGTGGCGACAATGTCGTAACCCATAATATCAGCGTAGTCGCTGATCGCGTCCTTCTGGTTCTCCATGGAATAAGTCTGGAGGTCGGTCGACCTCCGGACATACTGCGCCGCGCGGATTCTTGGCTTGAACGAGGAAGCCTTGGGAACGCCTGGATCTTTGCCCATCGTTATCGCGCCGGCACGAAGTTTCTGCGACAGTTTACTGAGACTGCCCTGCCGTTTGGTTACCAATTTGCAGACAGTTTATGTCGAATGGCTGCTCCGGGACTCAGCCTTATTTCCGGATTGAAAAACCTTATCGTTCAACGAGCGAGAAACCATGTCTTACATCGTGAGACCTCCCGCCCCCGTTCCGCCGCAATGCGATCGCACGTGGCCAGCCGTAGGGATTTCAGGCCTTCAAGGGAGACCGCACATGAACTTTCACAAAGCCATCGCCGCCGTGCTGATGACCGCAGCACTGGCAGGCTGCGCGCAGACCGAAGGCCAGCAGCGGGCCGGAACCGGCGCGCTGATCGGCGGCGCCGGCGGCGCTCTCGTCGGCCAGGCCATCGGCGGCAACACAGAAAGCACGCTCATCGGTGCGGGCGCGGGCGCCTTGCTGGGCGCGGTTGTCGGCAGCTCCACCACTCCGCAGCGTCGTGGCGAACAGATGTGCCGCTATCAGGACCGCCGCGGCCGCATCTACACTGCCCCCTGCGACGACCGTTATTACAACGGCGATTACTAAGCAGGTATCGCTGAACCCAGCGTCTTAACTCAGCCAGCGCCGCTCTGGGGAGCGGCGCAACCATGTCATTTTTTGCCCACTTGCTTGGGCTAGACTGTTCCTCGCGGCGGGTTTGGGAGGAGGTCGATGTGACGACAAGCCTTGCCGCCCTGAAAAGCCAAAGCAAACGCGCCGTGAAACGGCTCATCGGTTACGATTCCCGCAACTGGCTGCGCATCCGCCAGATCGAGGCATTCACGCTCTTTCTCGAAGCCGGCAACCGCAAGGCTTCCGACGTGATCGAGATCTCGCCCGGCTGGAACCGCTACTGGCGGGCGATGTGCCCCAATTACCGCTCGGTCGATTTTCCGGCCTTCGACATCTGCAGGGATCGCACCGACGAGCAATATTCGATCGTCATCGCCGATCAGGTGCTGGAACATGTGCGGCGGCCGCACGCGGCGGTGGAAAACATCCACGCCATGACGAGGCCCGGCGGCTGGGCGATGGTGGCGACACCTTTCCTGTTTCGCGTTCACGCCAGGCCGCACGACTACAACAGATGGACCCCCGCCGGTCTCAAGCAGCTTATGGTCGAGGGCGGCTTCGCGGAAGCCAACGTCAAGGTCCACGGCTGGGGCAACAAGGCCTGCGCCAGGGCCCATATCGGCGGCCCCGTCCGCGCCTACGGCCTGTGGCGGGATTTGAGCAATGACGAGGAATACCCGCTGATGGTCTGGGCGTTTGCGAAGAAGGCGTGAGAGGCTGACCGCCAAGGACAAAGCTAAGAGCCTTGGATCTGGCAAAGGAGGTCGACAAACGGCGGGGTTGCGCAACGCGCGCTGGCGAGACTCTGGGACGCCCTCTACGATGCCGGCGGGCGATAGCGGATGGACTTCGCCTTCCCAAGGGCTTCTATTGTCTCTTCGACGCTTAGGAGGACGGTGGTCTCGTACGAGCTGAGCGCTCCCCCCGCACCGATGGCAAGCGCGACGGACGCCATCGACACGTTATCTGGCGCCTCCCACAGGTTCCAGCCATCGCGCCCTCCGAAGGCATACCAGAACCCATGCAACTTTCCGCCCACTGACTCGATGTAAGAACGGGCCGCCTCGCGTCGATCCTCGGGGTTTTGGATCAAGCGCGCCCATGTCTCGGGCGTATAGCTGAATCGGGAGAGATACATGGGCATGGTTCACCTCCAAAGTCGCCGCTTGACCAGCTTACGGGTAGGCTCGCCGGCCGACGAAATATGCGCTCAAGCTAATGGAAGCGCAACGTCCCGGCTATTCGCAGCCAGGCCCCCGCGAGTTTCAGATTTGGATGTACCGCCGAGCCTTCCAATCGAACGACACGCCGGCCGGGGTCTGAAAACATCGCGCCGGCTTTTTTTGTGCCTTCGTGCCGGGCCTGCTGACGCTTGGCCTTCCTCATCCTCGGCAAGTCCTGCGTTTGGGTCTTGAACTCGCCGCAAGCTAAATTAGCTAGGACGTAGTTGGTGTTCACGTCCGGGCCTTACAAGCCAAGGGCACGCTTGTGCTCGATCACCCAACGGCGTTGCGGCGGTGGAAGGGCTCGCCACACAGACAGCATGGCGCGACGTTGTGGTGGGTGGCGTGCTAGGAAAGCCATTAGTTAGGCTGAGAATTTTGGACCATAGAGGATAGGGTCTAATTGTACCCGAGCAGATGGCGAAGCCCAACTATCGGCAGATAAACGGTCCAAATCATGCCGATGGCGGCGGCAACGCCAAGGCCGATTGCGGGAGCCCAAGCCTTCCAGTGCATCTGGAGCCGCGCCGCTATTTCAGTCAAACTGTCTTCCATTGATCGCTCCCCAAGTCGATTCGAAGGCGAGAATGCCAATGAACTCCAAGACTGCCGCTCTTGCAATCACCGCAAGTGTTTGCATCGCGGGTTTCGCCTATTCCAGCGGTCACAAGGCCGGTCGGGTGTCCCAATTGAAGGACACCGTGTCGGCTTACAACCGACGCATGGGGATTGACAAGGCCAACAGCCTCGGCCGCGTCGATCTCTGCCTGGAGCTTGGTGGCCTACTTGATGAATGCGAGCGGATAGACCGCTGATCTGCTGAACGGCTGATTTCAACCCTCCCACCTTTATTGCCGACAAGCGGCAATCGGCTCGCTGAGGTAGTGTGCTGAGAGTTCAGCAAATTCGCTGAGAGAGGGCGGTCATGGCAGGCTGGTGATGTTCAACGTCACCTGATTCCCGCGAAGGAACGCCACGCGCTGGCGGCCGAGCATGCGCTGCCGGTGCGTGGCTATGTCTCTTGTGCCGTCGACTGTCCCTATGAAGGCCCGATCGACCCCGGCGCGGTCGCGAAAGTCGTCGCGCGTCTGCGCGATCTCGGCTGCGTGGAAATCGCCGTCGCCGACACCATCGGCAAGGCGACGCCCGAACGTGTGCATGCGATGGTTCTGGCCGCGCTCGAAGAGGCGGCGCCTGGGCTGCTCGCCGGCCATTTCCACGATACCGGTGGTATGGCGCTGGCCAATGTCGATGTCGCCTGGGATCTCGGGCTCAGGATCTTCGATTCCGCGGCGGGCGGCCTTGGCGGATGCCCCTACGCACCCGGTGCCGCCGGCAATCTTGGCAGCGGCGCGCTGGTCGCGCACTTTGCGTCGAAAGGGATCGCCACCTGCATAAACCGCGAATTGCTGGCCGACACCGAAACCATGCTCGAGGCTATGTTCATCAGCGAGCGATGACGGCCAAGGCAACAAGCCACCCACCTTCGCCATGCTGACGACGGAACCCGGGCCTGACGTGGCGCCCATCCACAATCGCCAGATTGTGGTGCTTCGCCCTGAGGACTAGGCCGCATGGATTTACCTCACCAAATCCGAGACAGAGCTTTTGCAGGCCCTGCCGGCCGGGTCGTTGGCGGTAGAGACCGTACGACAGGGCAGCGACTGACTGCGGCTCTTGCGCCAACCCGTCACTCGTCAACACGGATTGAAGAGATGCGAGGCGTCGAACAGGATCGCAAGAAATCGCGCCTGCTATGTTCGCAGTTTGCGAATCAGCCGATATGCCGCACAAAGATGCCAGCCAATACGAGCCGGGATGGTGATCTGACGCAATGTGCAGGTCGCAAGAGGATGAGCCGTGACGCAGAAGGGGATCACTCTCAAAGACGTGGCTGCCGCAGCCAACGTATCGCGCGCGACAGCTGCTCGGGCGCTCAACAGCTATGGCTACGTTGGTGACGAGACGGCGCTGCGCGTGTTGGCGGCGGCGGAAAGACTGGGCTATCGGGCGAACCTCGTTGCCCAGGCGCTGCGCAGTGGACAGTTGCCGATCGTCGGCTTCGTGCCGGGCGACATACAGAACCCTTTCTTCGCCCGAATCGCTCACGACATCGAGGTGGAACTGCGCAAGCACCGCCATAATCTCCTTATCGCCAGCAGCGAGGAGAATGTAGAACAGGAAAAAGAATTGCTTGAGAGCCTGCGCTCGCTCAGCATTCGTGGCTTCATCCTTGCCCCAACGTCTGCGACCGACAGCGAGCACATCGTGCAACTGGCACGCGAAGGCGCACCGATCGTGCTCATCGACCGCGTGGTAAAGGATCTGCAATGCGACAGCGTCGTCGTCGACAACGAGGGCGGGGCGCGCGAGGCAGTTGACTATCTCGTTAGCAATGGTCACGACCGGATCGGTCTTCTGCGCGACGAGTCACGCATCTTCACGGCACAGGAGCGCCTGGCTGGCTACCAAAACTCACTCCAGTCGCATAGGATCGCAATCGATGAAGCGCTCATCGGCATATCGCGCTCGACCGTCGAGCATGCCATCGAAGCCACGATCCGCCTGTTCAGCCGGCGCAATCGTCCAACCGCACTGTTCACGGTTGACAGCCTCATGACGCAAGGCGCGCTTCTTGGCCTGCGTTCAATGGGGCTCTCGATTCCCCATGATGTGTCGGTGGTTGGATTCGATGACTTCAATCTCGCCACCTTCACCGATCCGCAGATAACGGTCGTGGCGCAACCCATCTCAGAGATCGGACCGCTCGCTGCCAGATACCTGCTGGAGCGGCTGGCCGGCAAAAAGATTGCACCGCGGCGTACCCGATTTCAGACTCGCTTGATCGTGCGCGGATCGGTTGCCCGGCGTACCAAGCGCTAATCGGCGATTCCTCATTTCCGGAAAATTTCGTCTCAAGGACTTGCCATTGGCGAAATTGCGTGCCCATTATTGCTTGTGAGATCGATCTCACATCGAAAAAACGAATTGGACGGCACACCGATGCCTGACGCGAGGCAGAGGCCTGTCGCATGCGAATACAAGGAAAACGTCATGCTGAACTTCGATAGGGACCGCTTCGTACAGATCCAAAGCGGGGCCGTCGCCGTCGCAGGTGAGGTCCGCTCACTGATGCGCACACTGCGGGCGGACGGCGTCGAGCGGCTGTTTTTCATGGGCACCGGCGGCGTGCAGTTTCTAACCTTGCCAGCGATCGAGCTGGCGCAGCGCTGTTCCACATTCCCGGTGAGCGGTGCCTATCCGGCGCAGGTCGTGATCGATCCGCCCGCCGGTCTCGACAGCAAGGCCGTGGTGGTCATCCCGTCCTTGTCGGGCACGACCAAGGAAGGCGTCGAGCTCATGGCCTTCCTGAAAAAACGCGGCGTGCGCACGATCTCGCTTACCGGCCATTCGGATACGCCGATCGCGCGGGAGGCTGACCACAATTTCACGAACTTCGCCGAAGACGACACCTCGTCGGAATCCTTCTACCTTCAGACGCTGCTGATAGTCCTGGCCCTGCTGGAAGAGCGCGGCGAATACGATGATTTTGATGGCACTGTCGCCGAACTCAAACTGCTGCCGGACCTGCTTGCCGACGCCAAGGCTGCCTTTGAGGACAAGGCGGCCGAACTGGCCCAGACGATCAAGGACGACACCTATCACATCTTCACCGGCGCCGGCTCGGTGTGGCCGCAGGCACACTATTACGGCATGTGCATCCTCGAAGAGATGCAGTGGATTCGCACCCGCCCGGTGCACGCCGCCGACTTCTTCCACGGTACGCTCGAGCTGGTCGAGCCGGGCGTCAGCGTTTTTGTGTTCAAGGGCGAGGATGCCCTTCGGCCCTTGACCGACCGGGTCGAGAACTTCGCCAGGCGTTACACGGACCGCGTTCGCACGCTGGATGCGGCCTCGGTCAAGTTGCCGGGCATCTCCGCAAAAGTCCGCGGCATGATCTCGCCGGTTCTGCTCGCCACCTTGCTCGAGCGGCTGAGCGCCCATCTCGAGGTGCTGCGCAACCACCCGCTGACCACCCGTCGCTACTACAAACGCGTTGAATATTGATCCCTCTCACCTCTGAAGGAGCTATCTATGAAACGTTCGCTGCAAGTCGTGGCGGTCACGGTGGCCGCTGTATCATCATTGGGATTGTCGATAGGCGGCAGTTCCGCCGCTTCGCCGGTTGTCGCGGCCGACCCCACCGCCAAGGTGGAATACACCGGCACGCTGTCGGTCCTGACCAAGTTCGGGCTGCAACAGCTGTCACCCTATTTCGTCAACCTGGCGCAGGCCTTTCAAAAGCTCCATCCGGATGTGAAGGTCGAACTTATCCAGGAGAGCGACGACAGCGTGAAGGGCAAGACCAAGACGCTGGTCGCTTCCAACTCGCTGCCCGATATCTATTTCTCCTGGACAGGCAGCTGGGGCGGCAATTTCGTGCGCGGCAATCGCGCCGTTGATCTCACGCCCGTCATTGGTCCCGATACCGAGTGGGGCAAGTCGCTGTCTCCGGCCGCCGTCAAGGCGTTCGAATACAACGGCAGGTTCTATGGCATTCCGCTTTACCAGGACGCCAAGTTCATGGGCTACAACAAGCAGATCTTCGCCAAGCTCGGCCTCAAGGCACCCGCCACTTTCGAGGAATTGCTGACCAACTGCGACGCCATCCGCAAATCCGGCGCGACACCGATCTCCTTCGGCAACAAGGAGGCCTGGCCGGCAATACACTTTGCAGGCCAGCTGCTCGCCTACAACGTGCCGCAGGCAACGCTGGAACGGGACTTCGATCCGGCCACCGCCCAATACAGCGATCCGGGCTATATCGCAGCACTCAAGCAGTTCAGCCAGCTTGTCGAGCGCTGCACCGATGGCGCCGGCGTCAACGGCACATCCTATGCCTCGGCTCTCCAGGCCTTCACCAACGCGCAGTCGGCCATGTACTACCAGGAGATCATCGAGTTCGATCAGGCCGCCACGCCGGAGTCAGCGTTAAAGCCCGCCGATTTCGGATTCTTCCGGCTGCCGGTGGCCGGCGGCGCCAAGGGTGACCCCAAGTCAATCGAGGGCGCGCCGGAGGGCTACATGATCAATGCGGCGTCGAAGAACATCCCGCTGGCGATCGAATTCATGAAGTTCGTGACCTCGAAGGAAAACGCGCAGGTGCTTTCCGCGCCACCCTATGGCCAGCCGAGCGCCACCATCGGCGGCGCCTCGGAATCGAACATGAGCGCGGCTGTGGTCGACGGCCTCAAGGATATCAACGCCGCCTCATACCTCATGCCCTGGCTGGATACGGCCAACCCACCGCGCGTCGCCGCCGTCTGGCTGTCCAGCCTGCAGGCGCTGGCGGGCGGCTCGATGACGCCCGAGCAAGTGATGGACGAGGTGCGCAAAGCCGCATCCGCGGCCAAATAAAGCAGACCATGTCAAGGGCCTGGGACACAGTGGACAGCGGCGCCGAGATTGGCGGCGTCGCCAGGCCGCAACGGCCAAAGAGCCGGCGGGCGCGCTTCGCCAATCTGTTGTCGTTGCGGTGGGCCGCGATTGCGCTCATCCTCATCGGCTGGTTCGTCTACTATCCCATCGTCGACAATTTCATCGTCAGCACCACCGACCAGGACATCTACACCGGCGAGGTCACCAGTGTCGGCCTCGCCAATTACGACCGGCTGCTGCATGACCCGGTCGTGTTGCTGGCGCTGTGGAACAACTGCCTCTACGCCATCATCTCCGTCATCTTCCAGGTCTTCGGCGCGTTCCTGCTGGCGGCCATCATCGAGGACCTGAAAAGCGATCGCTGGCGCCGCCTTTGGCGCGCGGTGTATTTCGTGCCGTCGGCCATCTCGATCACGGTGACCGGCCTGCTGTTTTATTTCATCTACCAGCCGCAGATCGGCTTGCTGGATGCAGCCCTCAGCCGTGTTGGTCTCAGCCAGCTCGTCATGCCCTGGCTCGGCAATGAGCACACCGCCATCTATGCCATCATTGCCATGAGCCAATGGCAGGGTTTTGGCTATTCGACGCTGCTGTTTGCCATTGCCATCCAGAAGATCCCGCGCGACCTCTACGACGCCGCGACGATCGACGGCGCCGGTCCGCTTCGCCGCCTGTGGAGCATCACCTTTCCGCTGACCCGGGAAATGACGGGATTGATGATCATCGTCACCATCACCGGCGCGTTCCAGGTGTTCAACGAGGTCATGGTGATGACCGCGGGCGGGCCCAACAACAGCAGCCAGGTGCTGGGCACGTGGCTCTACCAGAAGGCTTTTATCGAGGACAATTTCGGCTATGGCGCGGCGATTGCCGCCGTCATCTTCATGTTGACCATGCTCACAGGTGCGGCACAGCTCTGGTACACCAAGCGCCGCCGGGTGCAGCTATGAGCGCAACGATCGCAGCCGGTCGCGGCCGACACGTCAATGTGTGGTCGGTCATCGCCAGGACATTGCTCTATTCGTTCCTGGTCTGCCTCGGTGTCGTTGTCATCTATCCGCTGATCTGGATGGCGCTGAGCGGCTTCAAGGACAATGCGCAGATCTTTGGCGATCCCTTCTCCCTGCCCACCCATTGGGCGTGGAACAACTACGTGCAGGCGTGGAACCAGGGCGTGCGTGGCTATGTAACAGTCTCGGTGCTGGTGACCGTCGCTTCGGCCATATGCACCGTGCTGATCAGCGCCTGGACGGCCTTCGGCCTGACCCGCACGAAGATGCCGGCAAAGCCGCTGGTTATCGCCATCGTTCTTGGCGGGCTGATGCTGAGCCCCACGGTGGCGATCATTCCACTGGTGAAGATGTTGCAGGCGCTCGGTCTCTACAACACCTACTGGGCGCTGATCATTCTCTACACGGCGTTCCGGGTGCCGTTCACCACCTTCCTCATCCGCGCCTACATGCTGGATCTGCCTGAAGACATCGACGAGGCGGCGACGATGGATGGCGCCAGCGAGGGTCAGATCTTCTGGCGCATCACCTTGCCGCTGTGCCGGCCGATCATCATCTCCTGCGTCATCCTGCACGTCCTGTTCGCCTGGAACGAATATCTCTTCGCCATGATCTTCACGAGCGGCTCGGATGTGCAGACGCTGCCGGTTGGACTGACGTCGATCATGGCAACCCACGGGACCAATTACGCCGTGGTGTTCGCGGCCATGACGATCTCGGCCCTGCCTATCGTGATCGTGTTCTTTGCCGCGCAACGCTACTTCATCCGTGGCCTGGCCGAAGGCATCGGCAAATAACAATTCCCGAAAGGAGCCTTCATGCCGCAGCTCGCTGCCCACCAGCTGATCGGAGCCAATTTCAGCTTTCAGCACATCCCCTTCGATGAGGTCGCCAGGACGATCCGCGACTTTGGCATGCGCGAGATCGAGCTGTGGGGGATTGCCCCGCATCTGGACCTGTTCCATGCTACGGGCGCTCGTGTCGAATCCGTTCGCCGGGTGCTTGCCGACAACGAGCTGTCGGCCTGGTGCTTCACCCCAGAGCAGGTGTTGTACCCAATCAACATCGCCTCCGGCGACGCCGCACTGCGCCAGGACAGCATCGAGCGGTTTTGCCGTGCAGCCGAAATCTGCGCGGCGCTTGGCGCCCGCTATCTCTTCCTGACGCCTGGCCGGGGCTACGAGAGCCAACCCCGGCAACCGGCATGGGACCGCGCGGTCGACGCGATCGGCGAGATCGCCCGGCGTGCCGCCGCAAACGGGGTGCGCTGCCTGCTCGAGCCGTTGCAGCGGTTCGAGAGCAACCTCGTCAATGATGCGGCGGGCCTGCGCCAAATGCTGGATGAGGTGGGCGCCGGCAACGTCGATGTCGTGCTCGACACTGTCGCCATGGCCACGGCCGGCGACACCGTGGCCGGCTATGTTGACCTGTTCGGCTCGCGGCTGGCGCATGTTCATCTGGTCGATGGCACGCCAGGCGGGCATCTGGTGTGGGGGGAGGGCACGCTGCCGCTCGGCCATTATGTCAGCGAACTCGCGCGCCTCGGCTATGCCGGAAAGTTCACCTTCGAGCCGTTCGGCAACGGCTCCTACGCGCTCGATCCGATAAAAGCCTGGACACGCTGCCTTGGCGCCATCGCGCCTTATCTCGATCGCGCAACGGTGCCGGCATGACGTCGAAGAAGCTTGTCGCCGTCGGGGACAATTGCCTCGATGTCTATTTGACCAACAACTTGATGACGGTGGGCGGCAACGCCTTGAATGTTGCGGCGCAATGGCGGCGCAACGGCTGGTCCGCGCGCTATTTCGGGGCCGTCGGGAACGATCCCGAAGGCGACGTGGTGCTTGCCGAGCTGGCAGGTGCCGGCCTATCGCGGGACGATGTCGAACGGCGTCCCGGCGATACGGCCGTCACCTTGCTGCGCGATGAATGCGGCGACCGGAAGTTCCTGCACGAATCCTTCGGTGTCGGCGAAAACTACATGCCGGCGCCCGCCCACTATGCGGTCATCGCCGCGGCCGACTGGGTGCATCTCGGCACCAACGCCAACAAGCACCTTGTCCAGCGACTGGTGGCGGACCATGTGCCGTTCAGCATTGATCTATCGACCGCCCATCTGGCGCTGCCCCTCAACGGCGTCCCGCTTTTGTTTGCGTCCGGCTCGGACGATGTCGATGTTTCCATAGAGCCATCGCTCGGGGCGCTCAGGGCTGCCGGCGCAAGGCAGGTGGTTTTGACCTGTGGCCGCCGCGGCTCCTACTTCGACGACGGCACTAATGTCGTGCATGCGCCGGCAACGCTTGTCGATGTCGTGGATACGTGTGGCGCCGGCGACAGTTTCATTGCCAGTTTCCTCGCAGGCTTCCGTTTCGGCGGCCTTGGCGCCTTGGAGGCACTGCACAGCGCGTCGATCGCCGCGGCGCAGACCTGCACCCATCTTGGCGGGTTTCCCCAGACACCGCGTGCCATACCCGATTGGCTGCCGGCCAAATATGCCAGCTTCATTGTCGATGCGCAGGGAGCCCAAGCGTGAGTACACTTCGTTTGCGGCAGCCTGCGGTCGCGCTTGCATCTGACCGGTCGTTTTGGCTGCAGGACATTGCCGCCGCCCCTGCGACCGAGCCATTGCGAGGCCACGAGCGCGCCGACGTGGTGATCGTCGGTGGCGGCTATACCGGTCTGTGGACGGCGCTGCGGATCCTTGAACTGGCGCCGCAAACGCGGGTGATCATCCTTGAAGCCGATCTCTGCGGATCGGGGGCCTCGGGGCGCAACGGCGGTCAGGTCCATTCATGGTTCGCCGAAATCGACCAGATCAGTGCGGTCGTCGGTCTCGAGGAAGCGCGCCAGCTCTGCGCCGACACGGTGGCATCGATCGCGGAGCTGAAGGCGCTGCAGCAAAATGGCACCATAGACATGGACCTGAGGCTGGACGGATGGCTGTGGACCGCAAGCTCCATTGCGCAGGAAGGCGCCTGGGAGAACGCCGTCGCCTTGACGGCGGCTGTTGCAGAAAACCGTTTCAGGCCGCTGACAGCCGAGGACATTCAACGCCGCACCGGTTCATCGGCCTCCTATGTCGGCGTCGTCGAGACCACCGCCGGCACGGTCCATCCCGCCAAACTTGCCATCGGATTGCGCAAGCTGGCACTGGCACGCGGCGTCATCATCCACGAGCGCAGCCCGGTCCTCGCCATCGAACCCGGCACGACATGCACCGTGCGCACGGCGCATGGCGCGGTACGGGCTGACAAGATCGTGCTTGCCGCCAACGCCTGGCTTTCGGCGCTGCCGGAACTGCGGCGACATCTTTATGTCGTCGCCAGCGAGGTGATTGCCACTGCCGCCGTCCCCGAACTGCTCGACAGCATCGGCTGGCGCGACGGTGCCTCGATCTGCGATTCCCAGGCCCAGGTGCTCTACTACCAGCGCACCGTCGGGGGCAGGGTGGTCTTCGGTCGTGGCAGCGGCAACGTCGCCTTCAGTGGAAATTTCGGCGCCAGCTTCAACCGCAGCCCCGAGCACGGCCGCGACAATATGCGAGAGCTGCATCGGGTCTACCCCTCGCTGCGCGGTGTGGCGATCGAATATGACTGGTCGGGGCCGATCGACTGCGTGCCTGAACACGTTCCTGTCTTCGATCACCTGCGCGATCATCCCAACATTTTCTACGGCATGGGTTTCAACGGCACCGGCATCGCGCAGACGCCGATCGCCGGACGCATTCTGGCCAGCCTCGTGCTCGAGCGAAAGGATCGCTGGAGCGCAAGCGGTCTGGTCGGCATCGAGCGGCGCATGTCGCTGCCGCCCGAGCCTTTGCGTTATCTCGGCGCCAGACTTGTCCGCGCCGCGGTGCGCCACAAAAACGAGGCCGAGATCGGCAACCGCAAGGCGGGCAGGATCACCAATCTTTTGGCGGCACTGAAGCCAGGCAGGCGCAAGAAGTAGCCGGGGCATCTGGCTCATCGTCACGCAATCGAGGGGAGCACAATGGCTGATCTGAGCCTCCGGCAAATCAGGAAATCATACGGCAATCTGCACATTCTCCACGGCATCGACCTCGATATTAAGTCGGGCGAGTTCATCGTCTTCGTCGGCCCGTCGGGCTGCGGCAAGTCGACATTGCTGAGGTCGATCGCCGGGCTCGAGGAAATCACCTCCGGCGAGCTCAGAATAGCCGGCGAAGTGGTGAACGACGTGCCGCCGTCGAAGCGCGGCATCGCCATGGTGTTCCAGTCCTACGCGCTCTACCCGCACATGACCGTCTACGACAACATGGCGTTCTCGATGAAGATCGGCAAAGAGAACAAGGCCGAGATCGACCGCCGCGTGCGCCAAGCCGCCGAGATCCTGCAGCTGACCAAATATCTCGACCGCCTGCCCAAGGCGATGTCGGGCGGCCAGCGCCAGCGCGTCGCCATCGGCCGCGCCATCGTGCGCAATCCGAAGGTGTTCCTGTTCGACGAGCCGCTTTCGAACCTCGACGCCGCGCTTCGCGTCGCCACCCGCATCGAAATCGCCAAGCTCAAGGAATCGATGCCCAACACGACCATGATCTACGTCACCCACGACCAGGTCGAGGCGATGACGCTCGCCGACCGCATCGTGGTGCTCAAGGACGGCCATATCGAGCAGGTCGGCACGCCGATGGATCTCTACAAGAAGCCCGGCAATCTGTTCGTTGCGCAATTCATCGGCTCGCCGGCCATGAACATCCTGCCCGCGACCATCGACAAGTCAGGCAATTCGACCGTCGTCAGCCATGTCGGCGGACGCAAGGCAACCGTGCCGATCGCAACGCCTGCTTCGGCGAAGGGTGCTGCGGTGAGCTTCGGCGTGCGGCCGGAAGACCTGATCATCGCCAGCGGCGCTGACTATCTGTTCGAGGGGACGGTCGACTATGTCGAGCAGCTCGGCGAGGTTCAGCTGGTCTATGTCGACATCGGTCGCGCCGACCTGCCGCTGGTGACCAAGCTGCCCGGCAATGTCGAGGTCAAGCGTGGGGCAAAGCTGCGGCTGAATGCAAACCCGGCCGATCTCCACATCTTCGATGCGGCTGGGCGTTCGCTCTTCAAACCATGAGCCGGCACGTGCCGGTCGCCATGAGGGTGGACGCAGCATTGCGAACAGGGTGTTTGCTGGGCTTGATCGATCCCATAAGTGTGAAAGCGGGAGTGCGTCGAGCTTCGCCTTGTTGCGTTCGCGTATTTCAATGGGGTCGTGTCGCCGTCAGGCCTTTGCCTGGCGCCCTTGCGGCCTTTCATTTGCGGGCGGGCCGACGGATCCACGTTCAATGATGGCGGTCGGCAAGATGAGCCGTTCGGGCGGTCGAACTTCGCCCTTCAATCGCCGGATGAGCAATTCCGCGACGCTCTTACCAAGCGCGTAAACCGGCTGGTCGATGACGGTAATGGGCGGAGTGGTGACGCTCGTCCAGTCCGCATCATGGAAGGTGATGAGCGAAATGTCGTCGGGAACCCGCAGGCCGCGCTCGCGGATCACCTTAAAGATTTCCAGCGCAATGACGCTGTCCGAGGCAAGGATCGCCGTCGGCCGATCCGGCGCGGACAGCATCTCGCCTGCAATCCTGCGCGTTTCGGCGGGGCTTGTTGCGCCAAGGCGAACATAGCGTTCTGGCCGATCAAGTCCGGCCTCTCGGCACACGGTGAGGAAACCGTCGATGCGCTCGCGGACCGACGAGGTGTAGATCTGCCCGAGATCGCGGTAGTCATGGCCTTCGGCATCGACCGCGGTCACATAGGCGATGTTGTGGTGGCCGGCTTCCGCCAGACAGCGGGTCGCCTGCATGGCAATACCGTGATCGTCGATCGTGACGGTATCGACATCCAGATCCGGCAGCGCCCTATCCAGCAGGGCAAGCGGTCGGCCTGAGCGGTGGATATCGCGCAAATGCGCAATGTCGCGCGATTCCGATGGCGTGACGATCAGCCCGTCGACACGCTTGCCGATCAGCAACTTCACGGCTGCCTTTTCCGCCTCGATCTTTTCGCCGGAGTTGGCCAGGATGACATTGAACCCGGCTGCTTTTGCCGCGTCGCTGATGCCGCGTACCGCGAGGCTGAAGAACGGGTTCTCGATATCGCCGACAACCACCCCGATGATGCCGGAGCGGCCGGTCGTCATGCTGCGGGCGAGCTCGTTCGCACGGTAGTCCAGAGCCTTGGCCGCAGCCATGACATCGGCCCGGATCATGTCGCTGACGACGCCGTATCCGCCGAGCACGCGCGCAGCTGTCGCTTTCGACACGTTCGCTGCGCGAGCGACATCGCTGACCGTTATCGACTGGGTCTTGGGCGCGGTTTTTTTCATCGGATGAACGACTACAAGAGTTGTTGACGGAAGGTCAATCTGACGATAACGACTACCAAAGAGACCGGTCTCACGCAATAAGAGACCGGTCTCTTCTGAAAGGGCAGACCAAGAGTCATGACGACGCGGCGGATGCTGCGACGGGGTGCGGTCAGGCGCCAGATGGCGAGCCCCACGCAAATATCAATAAGAACAGACCTTCAGAGTGGAGATAAGACATGAGCAGGACAGAAATTCTCAAATCGTTGATGTCGCCGGTCAGGACCGGCGCAATGGCGCTTATGGCGATGTGCGTCGGCGCCGGGTTGGTTTCGGGAGCGGCCTCCGCGGATGACAATCCCTATGGTCTTATTGATGCGAAAGTCATCAGCGTTGGTACCATGGGTGATGCCAAGCCCTACGCTTTCACCCAGGCGGACGGCACATTCACCGGGTTCGACATCGAATTGTTCCGCAACGTCGCGAGCCGCCTTGGCTTCAAGCCGGACCAGGTGATCTTCACCGGCCAGGAATTCTCGGCGCTGATGCCTTCTGTTGCCAACGAGCGCTTTGATGTCGCGGTCGCGGCAATCGGCACGACGGAAGCACGCAAGAAGACCGTCGACTTTTCCGACGGGTATCTTGCAGGCTATCTCTCTGTGCTTACCGCCGACAAGGCCATCACGTCGGCGGAGGGGCTCAAGGGCAAACGCCTCGGCGTGGTGCAAGGCACGCTCCAGGAAATTTACGCGGCGAAGAACTTCGTCGGAACCGATCTCGTCAAGTTCCCCGACAACAACTCCGCCGTTTCAGCACTCAACAACGGAACCGTGGCTGCTCATTTCCTCGATTACGAGGCCGCCAAGGACTATGGCGTTCGCTATCCGAACCTGAAGGTCGCGGTCAATATACCTTCCTTTGACGCGCCGGCTGGCTTCGTCCTGCGCAAGGGCAACGACAAGCTCCGCAATGCTCTGAACTCCGCTCTTCACGCGGCCATGCAGGACGGAACCTGGAAGACGCTTTACGAGAAGTGGTTCCCCGGCTCGCCGATGCCCGACCAGTATCTCCCCAAGAAGTAAACCGCACCCGGCTGCCGGCATTTAATGCCGGCGGCCGAACCCGGGCTACCGTCCTTGATGCGGACGATGCGGATAGCGCAACCGAAAGGGGGGCGAATGAACTGGCTCGAAAACCTGCGGCGCAGTTTCCTCGACTGGCAGGCCATGGCGGACGTGCTGCCCAGCATGATCACGATCGGATTGAAGAACACCTTGATCCTCGCCGCCGCGTCGACGGTGCTGGGTGTCATTCTCGGCATGATCCTGGCGGTCATGGGCATCTCGCAATCGCGCTGGCTGCGCATTCCCGCCCGGGTCTACACGGATATTTTCCGTGGCCTGCCGGCGATCGTCACCATCCTGCTGATCGGCCAGGGCTTTGCCCGCATCGGCCGTGAAATCTTCGGGCCTTCGCCCTTTCCGCTCGGCATTCTTGCGCTGAGCCTGATCGCCGGCGCCTACATCGGCGAAATCTTTCGCTCGGGCATCCAGAGCGTCGAGCGCGGGCAGATGGAGGCCTGCAGGGCGCTCAGCATGAGCTATGGCCAAGGCATGCGCCTGATCGTGATACCGCAAGGCATCCGCCGCGTCTTGCCGGCCCTGGTCAACCAGTTCATCGGCAACGTCAAGGATTCAAGCCTTGTCTACTTCCTCGGTCTGCTCGCCTCGGAGCGCGAGATTTTCCGTGTCGGTCAGGACCAGGCGGTGGTCACGGGAAACCTCTCGCCATTGCTTCTGGCCGGCGTTTTCTATCTCGTCATCACCGTGCCGTTGACCCATGTGGTCAACTACATCGACAACTCGCTGCGAGCCGGAAAGCAAAAGGCCGCCCTCGTCATCAGCGGCCTTGCCGAAGTGAGCGAACTGGAGGGCGCCACCGGCAGTGCACCTTCGCAGGCCGGCCCTGATGCCGGCTCCGCGCCGCCCCGCTTCAAGGGCGGCAGTCTTGCCATCACAGATCTCGACATGGCCTACGGCGATCTCGATGTTCTCAAAGGCGTCAGCCTGGCAGTCAAGCCTGGCACCGTCACATGCGTGATTGGCCCATCAGGTTCGGGCAAGTCGACCCTGCTGCGCTGTCTCAATCGCCTGGTCGAGCCCAAGGGTGGGGAGGTGTTGCTCGATGGCGCGAGCATCCTGGCGATGAAGCCCGAGAGACTGCGCCGACGTGTCGGCATGGTTTTCCAGCAGTTCAACCTGTTTCCCGACCACACGGCGCTCGAAAACGTCATGCTGTCGCTGACCAAGGTCAAGGGCCTCCCGGTACAGGAAGCTGAGCGCATCGCCGAGGCGCGCCTTGCCGATGTCGGCCTTGCCGCCCGCAAACACCATCGTCCCGGCAGCCTATCCGGGGGTCAGCAGCAGCGGGTGGCGATCGCTCGTGCATTGGCAATGGACCCGGAGGTCATCTTGTTCGATGAGGTAACGAGCGCACTCGATCCCGAACTGGTGAAGGGCGTGCTCAACCTCATGGCGGACCTCGGCCGGCGCGGCATGACAATGGTCGTGGTGACGCATGAAATGGGCTTTGCCCGGAAGGTTGCCGATCAGGTCGTCTTCATGGATGAAGGCCGCATCATCGAGGCCGGCACACCTGCCGCGATTTTCGATACGCCGAAAAGCCCGCGTCTAAAGCACTTCCTTGCCGAAGTGCTTTGATTACGCATGAGCCCTTCAAGTCGGCCGCCCAATCCAACCTCCACCAGTGAAAGATATCTCATGGCTGCATCTCATCAGGTCTCCAAGGTCGTTGTTGTCGGGGGCGGTATTTTTGGCGTCTCCTCGGCCGTTCATCTTGCAAGGCTCGGCATCGAGACCGTTCTGGTCAATGATGGACCGCTCGCCAAGGGGGCGTCCGGCCGCTCGCTCGCCTGGATGAATTCGGCGCGCAAGCGCTCGGCTGAGTATCATCGCCTGCGCATGATCGGTATCGACCGCTACCGCACGCTGTCGGCGAGATATCCGGATGCTGCCTGGCTGCGTTTCGACGGCGGCCTGACATGGGATGCCGACGATGCCTCAAACGAGATCGCCGATGTCTTCGCCCATGAAAAAGGCCTCGGCTATGATGCGCAACATCTGTCCGCGGGCGACATAGCGTTGGTCACGCCGGGTGTCTGCGCAAGCGCTGTCACACCGCAAGGCGCGATCTTCAACCCGGGCGAGGGCTGGGTCGACCTGCCGTCGCTGATCGAAATATTGATCGCGGAATTCGTGGAGCGTGGCGGGCGGCTTCTCACCGGCGCCGGAAGCGCTACCGTCACGGTCGCCAACGGCCGCGCAACCGGCGTCACGACGACCAGCGGCATCAGCTTCGCCGCCGACGCGGTGCTTCTAGCGACCGGTGCGGATGTGCCGCGAATGGTTGCCGACTCCGGTCAGCGTATCGCCGACGGGACACCGATCGCGCTGCTGGTCAGGACCAAGCCAGTCGACTTGCCGCTCCGCGCCGTGCTCAACACGCCGCGCGTCGCCGTCCGGCCAACGCCAGATGGCGCGCTCGCGCTCGATTCCGCCTGGTCGGAAGAAGAGGTGGTGGTCAATCCGGATGGCACTTATCGCGTAAACGCATCGACCATCCAGGGACTTCTCGACGAAGCGTCGAATGTTCTCGAGGGTCATCCGAAATTGGAACTGGACAGCTACGGTGTCGGGCCGAAGCCAATCCCCGGAGACGGTGAACCGGTCTTCGGCCAGTTGCGGGAGGTCAAGGGATACTACGTCGCCTTCAGCCACAGCGGCGCAACACTTGGCCTGATTGCCGGCGAACTGCTTGCAAGCGAGATCGCCACCGGGACAGAGCACCCACTCCTCGCAGGCTTTCGACCGGCTCGATTTTCTTGAGGAGCGCAACGACCTCTGCCGCGCACGCTGCCAATACCGCGTGGAGAGCCTCCGGCTTTAGATGGGTGTAGCGCTTCAACATTTTCCAGTCCTTGTGCCCAGTTACCAGTGCAACTTGTTAGATCGTGAACCCGGCCTCGAAAAGGCGGCTTGTCCCTTCGTGCCGCAAGTCATGAAAATGAAGGTCGTGGATGTCCAGGTCCGCGCACCCTAGACGGAAGGCGGTGCCGACTGACCTATGATTGAATGGGAAAATTCGATCATCGTCATTGCTTCGCTTGGCCAGTCGGTCCTCGCCCATGCGACGTACCCAGTTGCCGCGAACAAGGGTATGCGTTGATTGTTCCCGTTTTTGTTTCGCGGGTCTTTCCGGTCACGGATGAGAAGCATCCGCGTGCGGGCGTCCATGTCGGACCACCGCGCCTTGCAGATTTCCTCCTGGGCGCATCGCGGTTGCGACGGCGAAACGTATTATCTGACCAACCGGCGCTATTTGACGAGGATTTGCATCGAAGTGGGCGATGAGCCTGTCGAGTTCATCCTGGGTCGGCCACCTGTCGCGCTGACATTGGTTTCGCTCGCTGATGCGATTGCGGAAGTTCGCAGGGTCGTCAGTACCAAACTCGCCAATGACGACATTGAAGTGCTTATTGTCGAAATGGCCTTATCGCGCGGCTTGGCTGTGATACTTGACCGACGAGTGGCCCGAACCTAACGGTGGGCAAGCTTCTAAAACCCACCCAAGGCCGGCGTGATGGCGCCGAACCCCGATGATGAACGGGAGAATTCCCTTCGGCAGTCATGTGGCATGAAAGGTCAGCACATACGCCGCCCGATCTCGGCGATGATGCAAACCGGCTGATTGCAAGATGCGGCCTGCCCGGGGATTGAAAGTCCACCTCAGTGTCAGTGAAGCTGCCCGATCAAGCGCGCGTACTCGGCTTCGGGCTTTCCGTATGAGCCGGCCGCAGTCTCGATGAGACCGGCCCGGTCGCGGATGACGACCTTCCCACGCGTTGAGCGGATCAAACCCTGGCCCTCTAGTGTCTGGAGCGCAATCGTCACGCCCGGACGTCTCGTACCGAGCATCACCGACAAGAATTCATGGGTTATTGCCAGACGCTCGCGCTCGACTCGGTCAGCACACATCAGCAGCCATCTGGCCAGTCGCCCGACGATGTTCAGTCGGGCATTGATCAGCCCGGTGTAGCTGGCCTGCAGGTGAAAATAATGGACGTACCGGAGGAGGAAAGGCCGCAAGGTCGGGCTCTTTGCAAGCGCTGCGGCGAACGGGCCAGCATCGATGCTCAGAGCATCGGCGTCCACTTGAACGTAGCAGTCATGCATGGACTGATCGTCCCCCATGATGAGGGCCGATCCGGTCATACCTTCAAAACCGATGATGCCCACCTCGGCTTCGATCGTCGAACTCAGTTCGGCCACCACCGACCCAACCCCGCTCTCGAAGAAATATACCGCCTGGATTTTTGCCCCCGCTGTCTCAAGCTGGGTTCTCAGCGGGAGGGACACGCTATGTAGATGAGGCCGCAGCAGTGCCAAGTCTGCTGGGTACATCCTCAGCAAGAGCTCATTCCTGTAAACAGGCTCTTGGATGATGATTGGTTGGGCAGAAATGTCCGATTGTCGATTGGAGCTAGTCATAGCCACCTGCCTGGTTGGGGCGGAAGCACGATGATCGCTCACAGCCGGCGGTGCCCTGAAAAGTGACCGCCGATCAACGCAGGGTACGCTTATCTCAGCGCATGTCGAACCTTCCTTTACCTTCAGCGAAGCCACGTGCGCTTTTACTCTGCAGCAAATCTCGTACCGATTCCGCCATGAAGGAGCGATTACGACGGCATTCCTCCCGAAGAGCCTTGCCGTCCTCTGAAAGGACCATGTGAACGTGCACAACCTCGTCGAGGTGTTGCTGAACTGGGTTCATTGTCCCTTGCCACGCAAGATCTCGTAGAAAGCAGCTTCGTCGAAAACCTCGCCGGTGTGTTGGAAGAGCGACATTGCTCGCGCGCTCAATTCCGCCGCGTCCGGGCTACCGTCACGCAGCACATTTTCTCGGCAAATTCGGTCATACACCCTCCGCAATGCGGCGAGTTCTTCTGGATACGCGATGCGAGTTGAGAGTGGGAGTTCGGTCATGGCTTCCTCCTCATTGGAGCGGAAGCGCGATGGTCGCTCACAGCCGGCGAGGCCCTGAAAAACTTCCGCTAACAGAAATGGTAGAACCGAATTCGTGTTCCTGACAGTTGCGGCGCTGTCAGCAACAAGCGGGTTGCGGGATGAAAAGTAGCGGCCCAGGCCCACGCGAAAAAGGAAAGGATCTGCTTCAAATCCGCAATCTGCATGTGGAGGGGTTCTCGGATGAGCGGTGGCATCCCATTGTCCACGGGGTCGATCTGACGCTGAAGCGGGGCCAGGTTCTTGGGCTGATCGGCGAGTCAGGCGCCGGCAAGTCCACCATTGGCCTTGCCGCAATGGGTTATGCCAAGCCGGGCTGCCGGATCACGCAAGGCTCGGTCCTGTTCGACGGGATTGATC
>NZ_JAMYQY010000034.1:0-45703 GCF_040321125.1 Mesorhizobium sp. M0518 | reverse complement strand
CTCCAACTTCCTGCGCCGCCGGCTGAGCCAGACCATCCACGACTACAACAGGATCCAGACTGAGCAGGGGTAGGCGCCGGCTGCCGTCTCATGAGAAGCCGGCGGGACAGCACCCCCCTCTGTCCTGCCGGACATCTCCCCCGCAAGGGGGGAGATCAGATGTCCGTCGGCCTTCGCTAGTCTCCAGCGTTGGAAGGAAGGCGCCGCCAGCGGAACCGCCAATCTCCCCCCTTGCGGGGGAGATGTCCGGCAGGACAGAGGGGGGTGTGAAGGAACGCGGCGGCAGGTGTTGGGCGGCTTCGCTCAGTCCCACTATAAGGAAGGCGCCTACGCCGCCTTCTTCCACCCATTTTTGATATGCCTATACCCTTCCCGATAGACCGCTTCCGGTGTCTCGGAAAAATCGCGCCACACCTTGGTCGCCGCCGCCAAATCTTTCAGCGAACGGCCGAACGCTTCGATCGTCAGCCAGTCGTTATAGCCGCTCTTGCGGATGGCCGAGAATGTTTCCTTCCACGCAATGTTGCCGCGCCCCGGCACGCCGCGATCATTCTCCGAAATATGGATATGCGCGACATTCCGGCGGTGTTTCGTGTAGGCGCCGATCGGATCGGCCTCCTCGATATTGGCGTGGAAGGTGTCGTACATCGCCTTGATGTGCGGCCGGTCGATGGCGTCGATATGCTCCGACAGATCCGCCATCGTGTTGAGGAGATAGCATTCGAAGCGGTTCAGCGCCTCGAGCCCGATGGTGACGCCCTTGTTGCCGGCATGGTCGCCGATCGCCCGCTGCGAGGCGACGGAGCGCTTTTTCTCGGCAGCGGTCGGTCCGGAGCCGGAAAAGGCGCCGAGCGTCGAATGCAGCGGGCCACTCAGCGTGTCGGCGCCAAGTGCCTGCGCGCAGTCGATCGCCCATTTCATGTAGTCGACACCGGCCTTGCGCGTCGCCGCGTCGGCCGAGATCAAATTCATCGCCGGATCGCCCATGGCCGAAACAGCGGTCCGCTCCAGCCCGATGCGGTCGAGCAGATCGCCGAGTTTTTTATAGTCGTCCGGCGCGCCGGCGAAGATCGGTATCTCGACGCCATCGAAGCCGGTCGCCTTGATGTCGCGCAGCAGCGGCTCGTGTTTCTTCGACACGGCCGTCGTCCACAAGAACATGCACATGCCGATTTTCATCGACACTCCCTCCCCTTGGCTCCCCGGACCGCCTCTATTTCAGAGCTTCGTCCACGCCCCATTCTTCTTCGACGACTTCACGCAGGCCTCGATGAAGGCCATGCCCTCGACGCCGTCCTGGATGGTCGGGAAGACGACGTCCTTGGCCGGCTTGCCGCCCTTGCGGCGTGCCGCGCGGATGGCGCGCGCGGCCTCCTGGTAGATGTTGGCGAAACCTTCGAGATAGCCCTCGGGATGGCCTGACGGCACGCGGCTGACACGGCCCGCCACCGGCAGCGCGCCGGCGCCATTGCGGGTGATCAGTTGTTTCGGCTGGCCGAACGGCGTGTACCAGAGATAGTTCGGGTCGGCCTGCACCCATTCCAGCCCACCCTTCGAACCGTAGATGCGCAGTTTCAGCCCGTTCTCATGGCCGGGCGCCACCTGGCTTGCCCAGATCATGCCTTTGGCGGGATGCGTCTTGCCGATAGGCTTGAAGCGCAGCATGACGTTGACGTTGTCGTCGAGTAGCCGGCCCGGCACGAAGGCGTCGAGATCGGCCGACAGGGAGTCCAGTTCCAGCCCCGAGACGAAGCGGGCGAGGTTGTAGGCATGCGTGCCGATATCGCCCAGCGCACCGCCGGCGCCTGCCTGCTTGGGGTCGGAGCGCCACGCCGCCTGCTTCTGACCTGTCGCGGCCAAATCCTCAGTCAGCCAGTCCTGCGGATATTCGGACTGCACGATGCGTATGTCGCCGAGCACACCCTTGGCGACCATCTCGCGCGCCTGGCGGATCATCGGATAGGCGGTGTAGTTGTGCGTCAGCACGAACACCTTGCCGGTCTTCTCGACTATCGCCGCAAGCTTTTTTGCTTCGGCGAGCGTCGTCGCCAGCGGCTTGTCGCAGATGACGTGGATGCCGGCCTCGAGGAAGGCTTTTGCCGCCGGCACATGGACATTGTTGGGCGTGACGATGGCCACCGCCTCGATGCCGTCGGGGCGCTTCGCCTCGGCCATGGCCATCTCGGCATAGGATGCATAGCTGCGTGCGGGATCAAGCCCCAGTTCGGCCGCTGATGCCTTGGCACGGGCCGGGTCGGCTGACAAAGCGCCGGCAACCAGCACGAAGTCGTTGTCCAGCCGCGCCGCGATCCGATGCACCGCGCCGATGAAGGCACCTTGCCCGCCGCCGACCATGCCGTAGCGGATCGGGCCGCCTCCCGTTTCCGACTTTGATGCGCCGACCATGTCTTTCTCCCTCGTTGTCTCACCTCCCTTGAGGGGAGGTCGATCCGTGCAGCGGATCGGGTGGGGTTGCCGGACGTAGAGCTCGGCATGAACCGACCCCTCCCGGCCCTTCAGGCCACCCTCCCCGCGAGGGGGGAGGGAAAGTCGAGCTAGATTCCCATCATGGCGCGCAGCAACTTCTTGTCGGTAGCGCCGCCGGCGAAGTCGTCGAATGCCTTTTCCGTCACCCGGATGATGTGATGCTCGATGAAAGGCGCGCCCTCGGCCGCGCCGTCCTCCGGATGCTTCAGGCAGCACTCCCACTCCAGCACCGCCCAGGAATCATAATTGTACTGGGTCAGCTTGGAGAAGATGCCGCCGAAATCCACCTGTCCGTCGCCCAGCGAACGGAAGCGGCCGGCACGGTTGGTCCAGCTCTGATAGCCGGAATAGACGCCTTGCCGGCCGGTCGGGTTGAACTCGGCGTCCTTGACGTGGAACGCCTTGATGCGCTCGTGATAGATGTCGATGAATTCGAGATAGTCGAGCTGCTGCAGCAGGAAATGCGACGGATCGTAATTGATGTTGCAGCGCTTGTGGCCGCCGACCGCATCGAGGAACATCTCGAAGGTGGCGCCGTCGAACACGTCTTCGCCGGGATGAATCTCGTAGCCTATATCGACGCCATTATCCTCATAGACATCGAGGATCGGCTTCCAGCGCTTGCCGAGCTCCGCGAACGCTTCCTCGATCAGCCCGGCCGGCCGCTGCGGCCAGGGGTAGAGGTAGGGAAAGGCCAGCGCTCCCGAGAAGCTGACCGAGGCCTTGAGGCCAAGGTTCTTCGAGGCCTTGGCCCCGAACTCCATCTGTTCGACCGCCCATTTTTGCCGCGCCTTGGGATTGTTGTGCACTGAAGCCGGCGCAAAGCCGTCGAACTGCGCGTCATAGGCAGGATGCACCGCCACCAGTTGCCCCTGCAGATGCGTCGACAGTTCGGTGATCTCGACGCCGGCATCCGCGCAGATGCCCTTCACCTCATCGCAATAGGCCTTGGAGGAAGCCGCCTTCTTGAGGTCGAACAGCCGCGCGTCCCAGGTCGGGATCTGCACGCCCTTGTAGCCGAGACCGGCCGCCCATTTGGTGATCGACGCCAGTGAGTTGAACGGCGCGGCGTCGCCCGCGAACTGCGCCAGAAACAGCCCAGGGCCCTTCATTGTCGTCGGCATCGGCATCCTCCCTCATTTCTCTCGACCGAGCATAGCGCCGATTGGAAACAGGGCCAGCCACTTTGGTCTTTTCTCAACGGGTGCTTGCACGCACCGCCATTCTGGTATTACCAAATGTGGAAATTTGGTCAAGCCATGCAATGCGCCACCAAGACCCCAAAATCACCCGGTGCAGGCCTATATATCTCAATATAATCAAGCAAATAATCCACAGCGAAAGTTGCATCCCAGCGCTTCTTGCCGATTTAGAGAATTTGCTGTAGACCTCGCTTCAGGCCCAATTGGTCGAACCAGTTTGCGAGAAAAGGCTGGGAACGCCTTGGGGAGGAACCTTTGTGTCGCCTTTTGGCGATGCATGTCGCAGGCGAACCATAGAGACGATTTGGGAAGGACAGACCATGCATCTTTCGACGCACAACTGGATGCGCGCGGAACCCTTGGAGACGACGCTCAAGCGCATCAAGAAATTCGGCTATGAGTCGATCGAGATTTCCGGCGAGCCCGAGCAGTACAAGACCAAGGAGACCCGGGCGCTGCTGAAGGAGCATGGTATTCGCTGCTGGGGCGCGGTGACCCTGATGCTGGGCGAGCGCAACCTTGCCGCCAGGAACCAGGGCCAGCGCGAGCGTTCCGTTCAATATGTCAAGGACGTGCTGACCATGGTCAGCGAACTCGATGGCGAGATCATCACGCTGGTTCCGGCGACCGTCGGCAAGGTTGTGCCTGACGGGACCGAAGAAGAGGAATGGAAGTGGGTCGTCGACGCCACCCGTGAATGCTTCACCCACGCCAAGAAGGTCGGCGTCAAGATCGCGGTAGAGCCGCTCAACCGCTTCGAGACCTATCTGTTCAATCGCGGCGCCCAGGCACTCGCTCTGGCCGACGCGGTCAGCCCCGAATGCGGCGTCTGCCTCGATGCCTATCACATCCACATGGAAGAATTTAACGTCTATGACGCGATCCGGCAGGCCGGAAAGCGCCTGTTCGACTTCCATGTCGCCGACAACAACCGGTTTGCCGCCGGCCTCGGCCAGATCGACTGGCCGAAGATCGTCGCCACCTTGCGCGAGATCGGCTACGATGGCGCGCTGACCAATGAGTTCGTCGCGCCCGTCGACCGGACGCCGGCAGCCCCCTATCCCGACATGGTCGAGCGCAATCCGGTCGACATCTCGCCCGAGCAGCTGAAGTTCATCCAGGACCACGGCTCCAGCGTGCTCACCGAGAAATTCTACACCGACCAGATGCGCATCAACGCCGAGACGTTGCTGCCGCTGATCAAGTAGCCGACTGCCTCTGGGAAATTCGCCCTTCCGCCCTGACCGGCGGCGGGGCTGGGGAAGAATATGCGCATCAAGTCCGTCCAAGCCTGGTGGATCCGCGTTCCGATCGAAGCCGCTCGGCAGCACCGCAGCGACTTCGGTCAGGTGACGACCTTCGACGCCGCCATCCTGCGCATCGAGACCGATGACGGGCTGGTCGGCTGGGGCGAAGGCAAGAACGCCGCTGGCAGTGCCGGCAGCTACGGTGCGCTCGTCCACATGCTGAACCATGAGGTCGGGCCGCAACTGGTCGGCCGCGATCCGGCCGACATCGGCGTCATATGGGAGATGCTCTACAATGGCGTGCGCCACGACAGCGCCGCGCGTGGCGGCCACGCCATGCCGCAACTGGCGCGGCGCGGCATGAGCATCGCCGCCATCAGCGCCGTCGACATCGCGCTGTGGGACATTCTTGGCAAATCGCTTGGCGTTCCGGTCTGGCGGCTGCTCGGCGGCCGCAAGCTCGATCGCATGCCGGCCTATGCGTCCGGCGGCTGGGCGGCCGCCGACGCCATCGGCGAGCAGTTGAAGTCCTATATCGCCAAGGGCGGTTTCAAGGCACTGAAGATGCGCGTTGGCGCCATGGATGGCGCGGCACACATTTCCGCCACCCGCGTGCGGGCCGCACGGCAGGCGCTCGGCCCCGATGTCGAACTGATGGTCGACGCGCACGGCACCTACACGGTGGCCGAGGCCAAGCGCTTCATCCACCTTGTCAACGATTTGGACCTCGCCTGGTTCGAGGAACCTATTATCGCTGACGACAAGCCCGGCATGGCTGAAGTGCGGGCGTCAGGTGCCGTCCCGATCGCCACCGGCGAAAGCGAGGCGACACGCTATGCCTTCCGCGACCTTGCCGTGCTCAAAGCCGCCGACATCTTCCAGCCTGATCCCGCTTTCTGCGGCGGCATCAGCGAGGCGATGAAGATCGGCACCATCGCCAGCGCCTTCAATTTGCGCTTTGCACCCCATTTGTGGGCCGGCGCGCCCTGTT
The DNA here is from genome assembly GCF_040321125.1 of Mesorhizobium sp. M0518. Lineage (NCBI taxonomy): Bacteria > Pseudomonadati > Pseudomonadota > Alphaproteobacteria > Hyphomicrobiales > Phyllobacteriaceae > Mesorhizobium > Mesorhizobium sp. M0518. Next base: position 39,776 of record NZ_JAMYQY010000034.1, on the reverse strand, counting down.
TTTTCGCAGGCTTGCATGTCTGCGCCGCCTCGCCGTCGAGTTTCACCGTCGAATATTCGCTTGGCGCCAACCCGATGATCCATGATCTGGTCGAAGAGACTGTCGAAGCCAGGGACGGTATGATAGCGATCCCGGAAAAACCGGGTCTGGGATTCACCATTTCGGAGCGGTTCCTGGAGGCGCACGCGCAACGCGGTTGACGATGAAAGAAAAGAACCTCCTCGCAGAACTCGCTGCCTACCTGTTCTCCCATTCGGACAAGGAGAGCGGCCGAACGCCTTCGGAACGCGAACTGGCGGAGCATTTCGCCGTCAGCCGCGGTCAGATCCGCGAGGCGCTGGCCATCCTGGAGGCCATGCGCATCGTCGAGCGCCGGGCCAAGTCCGGTATCTACATCGACACCAAGCAGGCCAGTGTGGAGGCCATGGCGCTTTTTGCCCGCGCAGGCCTGCCGCTCGACCCGATCCAGATCTACGAGACGGTCGAACTGCGCAAGATCCACGAGATCAAGGCGGCCGAACTTGCCTGTTCGCGTGCCACGGAGGAGAATTTCGAGCGGCTGCGCGAAATCCTGAAGGCTTCGGAAGAGCGCATCGCCGCCGGCGAAGGGCTTGCCAGGGAAGACCGCGAATTCCACCTCGAAATCGTGCGCGCCACCAAGAACAGCGTCTTCCACAATGTCTGCAGCGTCTACTACATGATGGGCGAGCAGCGCCTGCCGATCTATTTCAACGACCCCGAGCGCAACCTGCGCTCGCATGCCGAGCATATCCAGATCTATGAGGCGCTGCTGCGCCGCGACGGCAATCTCGCCCAGGCGCTGATGAGCGCCCATCTTCAAGGGGCTGAGAGCTACTGGAAAGGCCTGATCGAGGGCCATGGCGAGGAGCCGCAAAGCCCGGCGCTCGAAAGAGCCTGATCGACATGGCCCGTATCCTCACGACCCACGCCCTGCACCCGCGCGCCTCGGCCATGCTCTCAGGCGCCGGCGAACTCGTCGTCGCCTCCGCCATCGATCCGGCCACGCTGGCCGCCGAGGCTAAAAATGCCGACATCGTCATCGTGCGCGCGTCGCTGCCACCACAGCTTTTCGACGGCGCAAAGCTGCTGCGGGCGGCAATCCGTCATGGCGCCGGGCTCGACATGATCCCCATGGAAGCAGCGACCACCGCCGGCGTGCTGGTGGCGAACGTGCCGGCGGTCAATGCCCGCTCGGTTGCCGAGCACGTCATGTTCGTGGCCCTTGCCTTGCTTCGCAACTTCCGCGTCGTCGACCGCGACCTGCGCACCAAAGGCTGGCTCGCCGGCCGCGAGCATGCCAATGCCAACAGCGAGCTTGCCGGCAAGACGATCGGCATCGTCGGCCTTGGTGCCGTCGGCCAGGCGGTCGGCCATATCGCCGCGCACGGCTTCGACTTGAAGGTGGTGGCAACGACGCGCAGCATGCAGCCGGCGCCGGACAAGGTCGGCTTCCTGTCGATCGACGCGCTGGTCGAGCAGAGCGACATCATCGTGCTGTGCTGTCCGCTGACCCCGGAAACGCGCGGCCTGATCAACCGTGAGCGGATCGCCCGCATGAAGCCGCAGGCGCTGCTGATCAACGTGTCGCGCGGACCGGTCATCGACGACGACGCGCTGATCGAGGCGTTGCAGAAACGCCGTATCGGCGGTGCCGCGCTCGACGTTTTTGCCACGCAGCCGCTGCCGTCGAACCATCCCTATTTCGGCTTCGACAATGTCATCATCACGCCGCACATGGCCGGGATCACCGAAGAATCGATGATGCGCATGGGCGTCGGCGCGGCGGGTGAAGCCTTGCTGGTGCTGGCGGGCAAGCTGCCGGTCAATCTGCGCAATCCGGAAGTGGTCGATCACTACCGGCGGCGGTTTCCGGCGAGCCTGTAACACATCGCGGTTTCGCCCCAATTCTCCGCGACGTTGAGAGCCATGTCCGATCCACGCCTCGCATCCCTGGTAGCCGTCGTGTGTTCGCTCTGCGCCATGCCGTCATTCGCGGCCGAAAGCAGCTATGTCTATTGTGACAACGGGCTGCGCTGCTTCAAGGCGCCCTGCCCATCCAACAGCGCACTCGACCTTGCCACCGGGACGATCATCAAGGGCGTGTCGATCGACCCCAGCGGATTGCCTCGGGCCGACAAGGCGATAACCGATCTTTCCGACGCGCTTTATGCCGGAAAGATCGTCGTCAGGGGCTCGCTCGAGCAACGCACCCAGTCGATCACCGGCAAGGAGTACAATCTGCCCTGGCTGGTCGCGACCAGTATCGTACGCACCGCCAAGGACAGCGAACGCAAGCACTGTTCGTCGCATTAATAGTCGGTTCAGCCCTGGTCACGCGCCAAGCAGCCGCTCCACTTCAGCCGCAATCCGCAGCAGGCGCCGGTCATGCCCGTTGCGCGCCACCAGCATCAATCCGGCGGGCAGCGGAGTGCCCGGCATCGGCAGCGAGATTGCGCAGAGATCGAACTGGTTGGCGACCTGCGTGTTGCGCAGCAGCAGGCCTTCGGTGCGGTCGCGCAACTCGGCATCGTCAGACATCGAAACGATGGTCGGCGCCGTCACCGGCGTGGTCGGCAGAGCCAGCACATCGACCGATGCCAGCCGCTCGTCCATGGCGGCAACGAGCGCTGTGCGGCGGCGCATTGCCCTGATGTAGACAGGCGTCGGCAGCATTGCCGCCCGCGACAAAGGTCCGCTGACATGCGGGTCGACCGGCACCGAAGCCCCAGCCGCCAGCCAGTCGGCATGCACTTCGGCCCCTTCCATGGCAGCAATCGAGCCATGCTTGGTGGCGGCCCGCAAATCGGCAAGCAGATCATCGATCGATAAGCCCGCGATCCGCGCGCCCGTCTGTTCGATCTTGCCAAGGCAGCGGTCGAACGCGGTCGCCACCTCGTCTTCCATCTCTTCGAAAAGAATGCCGCGCGGAATGCCGACGCGAAGCCCTGCAAGGGCAATCGGCGTCAGCGCGGTCGGCACTTCACCGGCCATTACGGCGTCGGCGGCGGCACATTGGGCGACGGTTCGGGCAAGCGGACCGATCGAGTCCAGCGTGGCGGACAGCGGGAACGCGCCGGCAAGAGGCACGCGCCGCGCAGTCGGCTTGAAGCCGACGACACCGTTGAGTGAAGCCGGAATGCGTATCGAACCGCCGGTGTCGGAACCGATCGATATTTCGCTCGTCGCCTCACCGACCGAGACGCCGGCGCCTGAGGATGAACCGCCCGGAATGCGGCTGGTGTCCACGGCATTGCCGGGCGTGCCATAGTGCTGGTTGTCGCCGATCGCGGTGAAGGCGAATTCGGTCATGTTGGTCTTGCCGATAATGACCGCGCCGGCTTGCCGCAGCCGGCTGACGATCACGGCATCGCGCAGCGGAGGTGCTGCGGTCCTAAGCATCAGCGAGCCAGCCGTGGTTGGCTCGCCGGCGACATCGAACAAATCCTTGATCGAGACGATGGTGCCGTCGAGCGGCCCTAGCGTCACACTTGCCCGCTTGCGGGCATCGCTGGCATCAGCCGCGGCCCGTGCGGCTTCGGCATAGAGCTTCGTGAACACGCGCTCTTCGCCGGCACGGGCGGCGAGGCGCGCGAGAATGGTTTCCAGATGATCACGAACGGATTGCATTTTCGGTGTCGGACTCCGAACGCCTTGAACGTCCTTGGGGCATGGCTTGCCGAGACTTAACCCGGCGCAGGCGGTTTTGCACCCTGTCTAATGCGAGGAAAATCCGATGCTCTACAAAGGCAGCTGCCACTGCGGCAAGGTCGCCTTCGAATTCAAGGCCGAACTGACGGGCGCCTTGCGGTGCAATTGCTCGATCTGCTCGCGCAAGGGCGCCCTGTTGTGTGCCATCCCGCACGGGACCTTGCAGGTCCTGGCCTGGGGCGACGATCTCGGCACCTACACATTCGGCAATCATGCCATCGCGCACCGGTTCTGCCGGGCCTGCGGCATCCATCCCTTTGCGGAGGATGTCCGCGAAGGCAGCGAACGCAGTGCCTACATCAACATCAACTGCGTGGCCGATCTCGACCCCTCGACCCTGTCGGTTTTCGATTTCGACGGGCGGTCGGCCTGAGTTTGTTCGCCCCTGCCATCACAACGGCAGCGGCCCGAGAACCGTGACAGTTCTCAGGCCGACGCGCAGTGTCAGGGAAGCCTGATCGCGTCCAGGCTACTCGGCGCGCTTCGGGCCGCGCAGGAACACCACGATGGCCGCCAGCAGTGTCGCCGCGCCGCAATAGGCGAAGGCGCTGGCCACGCCGGTATGGTCGACCAGCAGACCGCCGAAGACTGCGCCGAGCGCAATCGCCACCTGGAACGTCGCCACCATCAGCCCGCCGGCGCTTTCGGCCTGATCGGGCGCGGCCCGCACCAGCCAGCTCTGCAGCCCGACCGGCACCGCGCCGAAAGCAAAGCCCCAGACCGCGACGGCGGCAGCGGCGATCGTCGGCGAAGCCCCGAAACCCAGCATCGAGGCGGCGGCCAGTGCGATCAGCAACGGCGCCAGCGCAACGGCTGCCTTGAGGCTGCGCTCGGCCAGGATACCGCCGGCGACATTGCCGAAGAAACCGCCAATGCCATAGGCCAGCAGCACCAGCGAGATCGTCTCGATGTCGAGCACGGGGACCTTCTCGAGGAAGGGACGGACATAGGTGAAGCCGGCAAAGTGTCCAGAAGCGACCAGCAGCACGACCAGCAGCGCCACCCTGATCGACGGACGCTTCAGCACGTCGAGCAAGGTGCGGAAGCTTGCAACACCCACGGGGGGCAATTTCGGAATGGTGGCCAGCTGCACCAGCAGCGCCAGGGCGGCGACGACGGTCGCAATCATGAATGCCGTGCGCCAGCCCCAGATGTCACCAACGTAAGCGCCGACCGGCGCCGCGCAGACGGTCGCCAGCGAGACGCCGGTCAGGATGATCGACATGGCGCGCGGCATCAATCGCATCGGCACCAGCCGCAGCGCCATCGCTGCCGACATCGCCCAGAAGCCGCCAAGTGCTACGCCGAGCACGACACGGGCAAGCAGAAGCACGGGCAGCGATGAGGCAAAGGTGGCCAGAAGATTGGACAGGATCAGGAATACGGTCAGCATCCACATCACCAGCCTGCGATCCATACGCCTGGTGATGATGGCCATGGTGGGTGCGGCAATGGCTCCGACGATCGCGGTTGCCGTCACCGCCTGTCCGGCCACGCCTTCGCTGACGCCGAGATCACGCGCCATCGGCGTCAGCAGGCTGGCGGGGAGAAATTCAGCGGTGACGAGGCCAAAAACACCAAGTGCCAGCGAAACAACGGCGCCCCAGGCCGGCTCGGTTCGTTCGTCGGAGTCCGCAGGGTTCAAAAGTGTGGCGTCGATGACGCCTGTCGCCTGTTCGGCCATGGTCAGTCTCCGAGTTGTTTTGCAGCGCAGCATTTGGCTGCAACGCAACATAGGGAGTGACCACCTGGAGCTTCCATGCTAGAAACCCCATCATGCTTGACAATTCGTCCAAAATTCCGATCACTGGCGACCCGCTCACCGACATTTTGCGTGGCTTGCGCCTCGATGGCGTCGAATACGGCCGCTTCGAACTGAAGGAACCCTGGGGCATTCAGTTTCCAGCCCAGCCAGCGGCGCGGTTTCATTTCATCGGCCGCAAAGGCTGCTGGCTGAAGCAGCCATCCGGCGAATGGGTGGAACTCAAGGCAGGCGACGCGGTGCTGCTGCCGCGCGGTGCGGCGCACGTGCTGGCCAGCGAGCCCGGCGCCCAGGCTTGGCCGATCCACGGCTACGAAGTCGAGGAGGTCTGCAAGGACGTCTACTGCACGTCGAACGAAGGCATGTCGGAATGCTGCCGGCCGGGAACCCTGTTGTTTTGCGGCAGCATGTACTTCAATCTCGATGGCCTGCACCCCCTGCTCGGCATGATGCCGGATGTGATGCGCACGCATGAGTTGGAAGCCTATGAGCCCGGCATTCCGCATCTGCTGGAATCGATGGAGCGTGAGGTGACGATGGAGCGCGTCGGCTCCGGCGGCATCCTGGCGCGGCTGGCCGACGTACTGGCCGCCACCGTCATCCGCTCATGGGTCGAGCGCGGCTGCGGCGACGCCTCCGGCTGGATCGCCGCCGTCAGGGACCCGGAAATCGGCCGCGTGCTGGCCGCCATCCATCTCGAGCCAAACCATGACTGGACGGTCGAGTCGCTGGCCAGGATGATGGGCGCCTCGCGATCGGGATTTGCCGATCGCTTCGCCACCATCGTCGGCGAAACCCCGGCAAAATATGTCACCCAGGTCAGAATGCATCAGGCACGGCAATGGCTGGTCCGCGACCGGATTAAGATCTCCGTCGTTGCGGCGCGTCTCGGCTATGAATCGGACGCCGCCTTCAGCCGCGCCTTCAAGCGCGTCATCGGCTCGGCGCCCAGCCATCTCCGGGCCGAGGAACAGGCCGATATCCGCCAGGCCAGCTGACGCACAGGGTTCCGAACTCAGCTTGACAAAGGCAGCACCCAGTTCGGCGGTCCCGGCAGTTTTTTTGCCGGCAGCTTTTCGCGATAGGAATTTTTTCTTGACTCGGTGACCTCAGCTATGCTACATTTTTGCCCATGGTGCTGATTTGCGCCAGTGACCCGCCGCACAGGTGGGTTTTGCGTTTGATGCTACGTCAGCCGACGCCCCGGCGGAGGAACCCGTTGGCCCGAGTTTGTTGCCCCTGAGCTGACGCATGGAGGCCGTGACGGACTGGTGATTCCAGGCTAGAGAAATCAGCATGGTTTTCACCTCGCCCAAGACTGCCTTCCCGGCCTCGGACGGTCCGCTAACCGACATCTTGCGCGGATTGCGGCTTGATGGCGTCGACTATGGCCGCTGCGAACTTTCAGACCCATGGGCCGTGTTGTTTCCTGCCCAGAAGGCAGCAAGGTTTCACTTTATCGGCCGCCGCCAATGTTGGCTGTTTTCGCCAGCCGGGGAATGGATTGAGCTGACACCCGGCGATGCATTGCTCTTGCCGCGCGGTGCCGAGCATGTCGTTGCCAGCGCGCCTGGCATTCCGGCCGTGCCGATCGAAAGCTACACTGTCGAGCCTTTGCAGGACAATGTCTTCAATGTCTCCAACGGCGGCCACGGCCCGAAAACCTTGCTGTTTTGCGGCAGCATGCACTTCAACCTGGACGGGTCGCACCCCTTGCTGGGCATGATGCCGGACATGATGCGCGCCAAGGAATTGATGGCTGGCGAGCCAGGTATTCCGCATCTGCTGGAAGCCATGGCCGCCGAAATCACCATGAACCGGGCCGGCTCTGGCGGCATGCTGGCGCGACTGGCCGACGTGCTGGCTGCAAGCATCATCCGTTCCTGGGTAGAAAACAGTGGCGGCGACACCAGAGGCTGGATCGCGGCGATCAAGGATCGCGACATCGGCCGCGTACTTGCCGCCATTCATCTGCAACCCGACAGGAACTGGACCGTCGAAGCGCTCGCGCGCGAAATGGGCGCCTCGCGATCGGCCTTCGCCGAACGCTTCACGGCCATCGTCGGCGAAACACCGGCGAGATATGTCGCCCGCATACGCATGCACCAGGCGCGGCAATGGCTGATCGACGATCGGATGCGGGTATCAGTGGTCGCCGCCAGACTGGGTTACGATTCCGAAGCGTCGTTCAGCCGGGCGTTCAAGCGCATCATAGGCATCGCGCCCAGCCACCTGCGCACTGTCGACGGTACCTCCGGAAACCGCTGAGGCGATCCCGGATCCGCGGCCGCGGATTGCCGGGTCTGGATGAATTGCCGGGTCTGGATGAATTGCCAAGCCTTCCGGACGCAATGCCATTGCCGGGCCACCCGCATGCAATAGCTTGCCAGAACCAAGCAGCGAGAGGCCGGCGGCCAGTCGGTCCGAAGAGGAGAACCAATGCCAAATCATCCGAAGGTCATCGCACTCGCCGTCATGCTTGCGGTTCCCGGGCGCGCCTTTGCCCTCGAGGACAGCTACCTGCCGGCCGACAAGATCCCCTATGTGGCGGAAGTACCCGACCAGCCGCATCGTCTTGGCCCATTGTGGGGCGAGCGGGCCAAGGGCCCGGCAGGCACGTTGCTGAAGGTTCCCGGCAACTGGCGTGCACCGGTCCATGCGCACACCGCGGATTATCGCGCGGTGGTCATAAAGGGGCTGTGGGCGCACTGGCAGATGGATGGCGGCGAGGCGACCAAGGTCGAACTGCCTCCTGGATCCTATTGGACCCAGAAGGCCGATGAGATGCATGACGACGCCTGCGTCTCCGACACGGAATGCGTGATCCTGCTGATCAACGACACGCCCTACGAAACCTACTTCCAGAAATAGGCTGGGATGCAGCCTATGAGGCGTGTCGCAAGCTGACGCCGCTGCCCTTGTCGAACAGCACCACCTTGTCGGGGTTCCAGGCAAAGCGCACCGCCTGCTCGATGGCGACGTCGGTCCTGGCCGGCACGGTGGCACGCAGCGTCGCGTCGCCGACGCGCAGCGTCAGGATCTTTTCGACGCCGTGGTTCTCGACGTCGTGGACGCGCGCCTCGACCGGCGCGCCGCTCTCGAGATAGACGTCCTCGGGACGAATGCCGAAGACGAGCGGGCGACCGTCGGTCGCCGCACCCGCCTTTAGCCCCCCAAAAGTCTTGGCGCCCTGCGAAAAAGGCAGTTCGAAGTTCAACGGAGCCATCACCGCGCGGCCGTTCACAAGCTTGCCGTCGATGAGGTTCATCGGCGGCGAGCCGACGAAGCTTGCCACATAGGTGTCGCGCGGGTTGTTGTAGATCTCGTGCGGCGTACCGGTCTGGACGATGCGGCCATGGTTGAGCACGCCCACCTTGTCGCCCATCGACATCGCCTCGATCTGGTCGTGGGTGACGAACAGGAAGGTGGCGCCGAGCTGCATCTGCAGGTTCTTCAGTTCAGTCCGCAGCGCCTCGCGCAGCTTTGCGTCGAGCGCCGACAGCGGCTCGTCCATCAGGAACACACGCGGCTTGCGCACGATGGCGCGGCCGATCGAGACGCGCTGCATCTCGCCGCCGGACAGCCGATCCGTCTTGCGGTCGAGCAGATGCTCGATCCGCAGCGTACGGGCGGCACGGTCGACGCGATCCTTGATCTCGGCGTCGGGCAGCCGGCGGATTTTCGGCTTGAGCGGGAATTCTAGATTTTCGCGCACCGTGTAGCGCGGATAAAGCGAGTATTGCTGCAGCACCAGCGCCACGTCACGCTCGGCCGCACCCCAGTCGGCGACGTCGACGCCGTCGATGAAGACCTGGCCTTCGCTCGGCTTTTCCAGGCCGGCGATAAGCCGCAGCGTCGTCGTCTTGCCGGCGCCCGTCTCGCCCAGCAGCACGAAGAACTCGCCATCGGCAATATCGAGATCGAGCCCGGTGAGCGCAGTGTGGTTGCCGAAGGTCTTCGAGATGTTCTTGAGCTGGATATGGGCCATCAGAGTCTCACCTCAAGCGACTTGCCGCTTGCCTTGTCGAAGAAGTGCGCCTGGGTCGGGTCGATCCTGGCGAAGACCCTTTCACCGGGTCCGGCAACGAAGCCGCTCTTGGTGCGGGCCCGCAGCAACTCGGTTCCCACCTTGAGATCGACGATGTCGAAGGAGCCGAGCGGCTCGACGATATGCGTGTCGACAGGCACGAAGCCCTCGGTTGCCTCGCGCCGAATGAGCACGCCCTCCGGGCGGATGCCCAGCGCGAGCTGCCGCCCGGCATGGCCGTTGAGCTTCGACAGCAATGCCTGCGGAAATTCGAAGCCGGAAGCCGCGCCGCCGACCGTTACCGAGACCGCGGATCCGGTCTCGGCGACTGCGGCATCGGTGACATTCATCACCGGGCTGCCGACGAATTGCGCCACGAACAGATTTGCCGGCTGCGAATAGACCTCGTCCGGCGTGCCGACCTGCTGCAAGACGCCTGCGTGCATGATGACGATGCGGTCGGCCAGGCTCATGGCCTCGATCTGGTCGTGCGTGACATAGATGGTGGTCGAGCCCTGCTTGATGTGCAGCCGCTTGATTTCCGCGCGCATCTCCTCGCGCAGCTTGGCGTCGAGCGCGCCGATCGGCTCGTCCATCAGCATGGCCTTCGGCCGCCGCACCAGCGCCCGGCCGATGGCGACGCGCTGCATGTCGCCACCCGAGAGGGCCGACGGCTTCTTGTCCAGCAGATCGGTGATCTGCAGCGTCTTGGCCACGGAGCGAACCTCGCTGTCGATCTCCGTCTTGCTCTTGCGCGTGGCACGCAAGGGGAAGGCGATGTTCTCGTAGACGCTCATATGCGGATAGAGCGAGAACGACTGGAACACCATGGCGATGTCGCGGTCGGCGGCCTTCAAATGCTGTACCGGCTTGCCGTCGATGAAGATGTCGCCCTCGTCGATGGTTTCCAGCCCGGCGATGGCGCGCAGCGTTGTCGTCTTGCCGCAGCCCGACTGGCCGAGCAGCACGATGAACTCGTTGTCGGCGATCTTGAGGTTAAGGTCCTTGATGACCTGGACGGCGCCGAAGAATTTCTGGACGCCGCGAAGCTCGATTTGGGTCAATGCTGTGCTCCCGGATTGCGCACCTGGCCGGTGCCGGCCTTTTCCTCGGGCGCGATCTTGGAGGTTACGTTGAAGCCGACGAGTCCGATCAGGATGATGGTCAGGCCATAGGTGTGCAGCAGCATGCTCCAGGGCTGGCAGAGCGCGATGATGCCGAGCACCATCAGGATCTGCGATCCGGGCTCGAGGTATTTCTGGTTGATGGCGCGAAAACTCATTTGCGGATCGCTCCGAAGGACATGCCGCGCAACAGATGGTTGCGAAGCAGGAAGGTGAAGATGGCGACCGGCAGCAGGAACAGGAAGGTTCCGGAGGCGATCACCGTCCAGTCCGGCAGGCCCGAACCGACCTGGCTCGGGATGAAAGGAGGCGCGGTCTGGGCGCGGCGGTTGGTCATGATCAGCGCAAAGGCGTATTCGTTCCACGCGGTGATGAAACAGAACACGGCGGTGGCGGCGATGCCCGTGGCGGCCTCCGGCAGCACGATCTTGAAGAACGCCTCCATGCGCGTGTAGCCGTCGACAAGCGCTGCCTCCTCATACTCCTTCGGGATCTCGTCCATGAAACCCTTCATCAGCCACACGGAGAAGGACAGGTTGAAGGCGGTGTAGAGAATGATCAGGCCCAGATGCGTGTCGTTGAGCCCGACTGCCCGGTACATCAGGAACATCGGAATGGCGACCACCACCGCCGGCAACATGCGCGTCGACAGGATGAAGAAGAGCAGGTCCGCCTCCCCTTTCACCTTGAAGCGCGAGAAGCCATAGGCGGTGAATGTCCCCATGCCGACCGCCAACACCGTCGAGGTGATGGCGATGATGAGCGAGTTCAGGAAGCGGCTCGGATATCCCGACCATTGCACCTGGCCCTTGCCGTCGCGCACGATCTTCTCGCCGCCGTCGAACACGACGCGCTCCCACCACGGGGCGGCGGCATATTCTTCAGCCGACGGCGGGCTGCGCAACTGTGAGCGCTTTGTGAAAAGTTTGACGAAAGGCGAGATGGTCGGCTCGAACATCACGGTCGGCGGGATCGTCGTGGCCAGGTTGCGTGGCTTGAACGAGGTCGCCACGATCCAGTAGATCGGCGCCAGGAAGATGATCGTCACCAAAAGGACGGCGACAATAGCGACCTTGTTGAGCGCCCGTTCACCCGAAGTCTGGACGGCCGCCATCTCAGCGCTCCTTAACTTTGTTGAGGTATTTCACATAGATGTTGGTGATCGCCAGCACCATGATCAGCACGATATAGGCAAGCGCGCAGGAGCGCCCTGTCTGCCATTCCTGGAAAGCCATCTTGTAGAGACGGATGGAAATCACCTCGGTGCTCGGCTGCGTCGAGAGCACATAGGCAAGATCGAAAGTCTTGAAGGCTTCCATGGTGCGGAAGATGACCGCGATCATCAGGATCGGCGCGACCAGCGGCAGCGTGATGCGGAAGAAGGTATAGAACGGCCCGGCGCGGTCGATCGCGGCAGCTTCATAAAGATGCTTCGGCACCGCCGAAAGCCCGGCGAGCGACAACAGCATGACGAAGGGCGACCACATCCAGATGTCTGTGAACGCGACCGCGTAGAGCGCCATCTTCGGATCGCCGAGCCATTGGAATTTGCCGAGGTCGAGCACGTAGTTGATGACACCCCAGGACGGATCGTAGAGCAGTTTCCAGAACAGGCCGACCACCGCCATCGAAAGCATCATCGGCAAGAGCAGCAATGTCGTGATCAGGCCCTTGAGCGGAATGGTGCGATTGAGCAGCATCGCCGTTCCAAAGCCGACGACAACCTGACCGACGACCGAGACGATGACGTATTTCGCGGTCACCGCGAAATTGTTCCAGATATAAGGGTCGCTGAGGAGTTCGCGATAGTTCTTCAGTCCGACGAAATTGGCCGGCGCATTGGTCGACGCGCGGAAGTCGGTGAAGGAATAGCCGAGCGAATAGATCAGCGGAAAGATGTTGAAGACGATCAGGAACACGATCGTCGGGATGATGAAGAGGTTGCGTATCGAAATGTCGCTGAGGCCGCGAGAGGCGGCTCTGGAGGAGGTATTCAGCGGTGTGATCATTGTGGTCGCCAAGACCTGCTCCCATTCCTGAAAAAGAAAACGGAGGAGGCACGGGCCTCCTCCGCACTACATGTCGGTTATTGGCCGCGGCCGTATTTCTTGAACGTGGCGTCCCAATCCTTCGCCAGCGCATCCAGCATTTCCTTGGCCGTACCATCGCCATTTACGATGTACGGATAGACACGCTGGTTGAGCTGCTGCAGCAGTTCCGCATATTCCGGCACCGCCCAGAAGTCCTTGACCTTGAACATCGTGTCGTAGAAGGCCTTGTTGTAGGGCGTGGCGTTCTGGAACTCGGCCGATTCCAGCACGGCCTTGTTGCAGGTGTAGCCGCCGAGGGCTGCCCACTTCTTCTGCGTATCGTCCTGGATGAACCACTTCAGGAATTTCATCGCCTCTTCCTTGTTGTTGGAATAGGAGACGACGGAAATGCCCTGGCCGCCGAGCGCGGCGAATTGCTCACCACCTGGACCTGCCGGGTTGGCGAAGAAGCCGGTGTTCTTGGCATGCGGGTTCGACGCCTCGTTGATCAACGAGGGGAAGAAGGCGAAGTAGTTCATGCTCATCGCCGCCAGGCCTTCGGTGATGGCCTGGTTGTTCTCGACGAAAAAGGCGTTGGTCCAGCCCGGAGGCGTGAAGCCGAACAGCTTGCGGTAGTTTTCTGCCGCGGCTACCGCCTTGTCCGAGTTGATGATGCCGTCGACCTTGTAAGTGCCGAAGTCGCCGAGCTCACCGCCATACGAGAACAGCGCGTTCTCGAAGCCCATCGCCAGGCCGTCATACTGGTTCTGGGTGTAGATGGCGATGCCGTAGCGGTTCTGGTCGGGCCTATTGAAGAACTCCGCGATGTCGGTCATTTCCTTGAAGGTCTTGGGAACGGCAAGTTCGTAGCCATACTTGGCCTTGAACGCTTCCATTTCCTTCGGGTCCTCGAACCAGTCCTTGCGGTAGGCCCAGCCCACTGCGTCGCCCTCGGCCGGGATAGACCAGTATTTGCCGCTGTTGCCGGGATATTCGGAGTAGAACTTGACCGTCGCCGGAGCCATCTTGTCGAGAACCTGGTTCTCTTTGACGAAGTCCGTGAGGTCGACATAGTGACCGCCCTCGGAGGCGGCACCAAGCCATTGCGAGTCGCCGACGACCAGGTCATAGGCGCTGCCCTTGGCGTTGAACTCGGTGAAGGCCTTGGTCTGGAAATCGGCCCACGGGGTGGTTTCCACCGTGATCTTGACGCCGGTTTGCTTCTCGTACTCGTTGCCGAGTTCCTGCAGATAGTTTGCGGGATCCCATTCAGCCCAGAAGATGGTGAGTGACTTTTCCTGCGCGTAAACGGACGTTCCGCAGGCAAGCGTTAAGCCGATACCAGCAAGTACGCTGGTCACTAACTTGCGCATAATGATTTCCTCCCTTGTGCGCGTTCTACCTTATCGTGCGAGCCGGCAACGTGGCCGGCCCTGGTAGTTCCTCCCGTGATCGCACCTTTCCGGTTTCGAGCCTCCTCGCCCCGCCGGAAAATGGATCGCAGCCCTCACTTTCGATCCGCATTTCTGATCCAATCTGGTATTACCAATTTTGCATGCACGTCAAGCCCTTTCTTGGCAGCTTGACATGGCCATTGCCATGGGATTCCCGCTTTATCTGCCTGTTTTACCAAGATTTTCCTACTCAGTGATATGATTGGGTATTGTCCGATACTCCACCCAACGGCTAAGATCGGTAGTGTGCATGCCAATCTGGTCGAACCAGTTAGGCTCTATTTCATGACTGCCTTCGGATCGAGGCTGCCTCCTTCATCGACCGATTCCGCGACTGCCGCACGCACCAGCGCCCCGGCCGCCCACTGTGCGACCGCCCTCGTCCGGCGGCTGTCCAGCCCCCAGATATCCTTGAGCACGATCAGCACCTCGACGCCGAAGATCAGCGACAGCGCCTGCGCCAGCCGCTTGAAGCCGCGCGGCGGCAAACGGCCCTTGAGCGGCGCGATCGCATCTTTCAGCAAGTCGATGCGATGGCCGCGCGTAAAGGCGGGCTCACCGCCCAGCGTGCCGGCCTGACGTCGCGCCCATTGATCGAGCGACAGCTTCAGTGCTGCCTTGAACGTGGCTTCGAAGGCCTCGATGCGCGGCATGGCCGTATCGAACAGCTCGGCGACCCGGCGCTCGGCATCGGCGGAGGTCGATTGCCAGGTGAGGATCGGCCCCAGCCCCTCGTCGACGACGGCCTGCACCAGTGCCGACTGGCTCGGGAAGTAACGATAGGCGGTGGCGCGGGAAACCTCGGCGGCCTCGGCGACCTCGCTGACCGAGGGTGTGACGCCCGCCTGCATCAGCCTTGTTGCCGTCTCCAGCATCAGCCGTTTCGTCCGCGCGCGCGGCCCACGTTCGGGCACTGGACCGGTTGCCCGTTCAGCGTCGTCGCTCGCAGCGGATTGTTGACGTGAGACATTCATGCCAATACGATACGCTCGTCTCAAAAATTTGCAATGGCGTCCGCATCGTCGAGCGGCCCGGGCAATGAGCGATGGAGGCGGCATCGCGCCTGCCAGGATTGGGGGAGCGCAATGAAGCGTATCTATGTGGTGGGTACCGCGGACACCAAGGGCGAGGAACTCGCCTTCCTGGCCGATGCGATCGCTGCTGCGGGCGCCCTCGTTAGCCGTGTCGATGTCGGAACGCGCGGCGCAACCATCCCCGTCGATATCAGCGCGAGGGAAATCGCCGACCATCATCCCGGCGGCCGTGACGCCGTGCTCGGCGGCAATGATCGTGGCGCCGCGGTCGCCGCGATGGGCATCGCCTTCGCCCGCTTTGCCCAATCGCGCAACGACATCGCAGCCATGATCGGCATCGGCGGCGGTGGCGGCACATCGATCATCACGTCGGGCATGCGCGCCCTGCCGCTCGGCTTGCCCAAGATCATGGTCTCGACGCTCGCCTCCGGCGATACCGCACCCTACGTCGATGTCTCCGACATCATCATGATGCCGGCGGTGACAGACATGGCCGGACTGAACCGGCTCTCCCGTGTCGTGCTGCATAATGCGGCTCACGCCATATCAGGCATGGCGGCCAGACCGGCGCCGCCGCCAGACGGCCGGCCGTCGATCGGCCTCACCATGTTCGGCGTCACCACGCCTTGCGTGACCGCCATCGCCGACCAGCTCCGTTCTGGATATGACTGCATGGTCTTCCACGCCACCGGCACAGGCGGCCGCAGCATGGAAAAGCTGGCCGACAGCGGCTTGCTGTCCGGCGTCGTAGACATCACCACGACCGAAGTCTGCGACCTGCTGTTCGGCGGTGTGCTGCCGGCGACTGACGATCGTTTCGGCGCCATCGCTCGCACGGGGCTGCCCTATGTCGGCTCCGTCGGCGCGCTCGACATGGTGAACTTCTGGGCGCCTTCGACCATCCCGGAGCACTATCGCGATCGGCTGTTCTACGAACACAATCCCAATGTCACGCTGATGCGCACCACGGCGGACGAATGCCGTGCGATCGGCGAGTGGATCGGCACCAGGCTCGCCCGCTGCGGGGGGCCGGTGCATTTTCTCATCCCGGAAAAAGGCGTCTCGGCGCTCGACATCGAAGGCGGCGCCTTCTTCGACCCGGAAGCCGACGCCGTTCTGTTCGATGCCATCGAGCGCACCATCAAGCCCAACAGCAAGCGCCGCGTGACGCGCCTGCCGCTGCACATCAACGATCCCGAATTCGCAAAGGCTGCAACATCAGCCTTCCTCGACATCGCCAGACAGTGAGAGATCTCAAAAAATGCCCGCCATACCGCGCAAGGACATATTGAAGAAATTCAGGGGAATGGTCGACAAGGGCGTGCCGATCGTCGGTGGCGGCGCCGGCACCGGCCTGTCGGCGAAAGCCGAGGAAGCCGGCGGCATCGACCTCATCATCATCTACAATTCCGGCCGCTACCGCATGGCCGGGCGCGGCTCGGCCGCCGGCCTGCTCGCCTATGGCAATGCCAACGAGATCGTCAAGGAAATGGCCTATGAGGTGCTGCCGGTGGTCAGACACACGCCTGTGCTTGCCGGCGTCAACGGCACCGACCCGTTCGTCATCATGCCGCTGCTGTTGGCCGAGCTGAAGACCATGGGCTTTTCCGGCGTGCAGAACTTTCCCACCATCGGTCTGTTCGACGGAAGCATGCGGCAAAGCTTCGAGGAAACCGGCATGGGCTTCGGCCTCGAGGTCGACATGATCGCCTCGGCGCACAAGCTCGATCTCTTGACCACGCCCTATGTCTTCAACCCCGACGAAGCCCGCGCCATGACAAAAGCCGGCGCCGACATCGTCGTCGCCCATATGGGTGTGACGACAGGCGGCTCGATCGGCGCCACGTCAGCCAAGTCGCTCGACGACTGCGTTCAGGAGATCGACGCCATCGCCAATGCCGCGCGCTCGGTGCGCAAGGATGTCATCCTGCTTTGCCATGGCGGCCCGATTTCGATGCCCGACGACGCCCGCTATATTCTCTCCCAGGCCAAGGGCCTGCACGGCTTCTATGGCGCAAGTTCGATGGAACGGCTGCCGGCGGAAGCCGCGATCGCCAAACAGACGGCCGATTTCAAGGCGGTGACACTTGGTGGTGACAAGACCACGAAGAAAAAGAAGGGATGATGAGACGATGACTGACACGAGCAAGGTATTTGTCTACCCGAAGGACGTCAGCGCCTTCGGCTTCGACTGGGGAAAATTGGCGCTGACGGTGGCGCCCGAAGTGAATGGCGCAACCCGCTTTTCCGGCGGTGTGGTGGACCTGCCTTCCGGCAAGGGTCACACGCGCCACAATCATCCGGGCGCGGAAGAAATCATCTTCGTCATCTCCGGTCATGGCGAGCAGATGGTTGAGGACGAAAAGGGCAATCCGGTGGTCGCAAAAGTCGGCCCCGGCTGCACCATCTATGTGCCGGAAAGCCGCTTTCATTCGACGCTGAACACCGGCGACGGGCCGATGCAGCTTTTCGTCGTCTATTCGCCGGCAGGGCCCGAACTGGTTTTGCGGGAATTACCGGACTTCAGGCTGGTTCCGGCGGGGCAGTGATCTTTCCTCCGTTCCCGCGTTTGCTGGGAGGCCCCCCTTATCCGGCCGCTTCGCGGCCACCTTCTCCCCAAGGGGAGAAGAGACGAGCATCATCGCCGGCTCCGACCTCTCCCCTCGGGGAGAGGTCGGATTGCCCCGAATTGCTCTTCGCTATTCGGATGGCAATCCGGGTGAGGGGGCAGCAGCCTCAATACCAGCTAGGCGCTCGCGCCTCTGTTCCATCCCCTGCCACGATCACCGAACATCACATAGCCGGTGTCGGTAACCGCCAGCGTGTCCTCCAGCTTGATGAAGCCCCGCGTCGGGTGGAGCATGGTTGTCTCCACCGACAACACCATGTTCGTCTCCAGCGGCTTTGCCGCGTAAGTGCCTTCATAGGTGACCGGATGGTTCGTCATCAGGAACGGCGCTTCATGCGTGATCAGCCCCATGCCATGGCCGAAGAAATCCGTGTAGGGCGCGACCTTCGAAGCCTTCAGCACGCCCTCGGCATGCGAAATCATGTCGCCGCCCAGCGTGCCCGCTTTGACCTTGGAGAAGGCCGCCTGCTGCACCGTCTCGACCTCGGCCAGCAAATCTCTAAGTTCGGCATCCGGTTCGCCGAGGATGCCCATGCGGCAGAGGTCGCCGATATAGCCGTGATAATTGCCGCCGGAATCGATTGACAGCACCTCGCCTTTTTTCCACGCCTGCGGTGAAGCGGCGCGGTTGTGGCTGGAGCCCAGCGTCAGCAGGCAATATTCGAAATGAATGCCGCGATTGGTTTCCTCGCGCCGCAGTTGTTCGATCATCTCGCCCTTGGTCGTGCCTTCGCGCGCCCAGGCAATGGTCGCCAGCATGGAATCGGTGATCAGTTCGGAGGCCGTGCGCAGCTTCTCCAGTTCCGCATCGGTCTTGATGGCGCGCATGCGCTCCAGCATGTCGGTCGCGTCGATCAGCCTGGCATCCGGCAACGCCTTGCGGATCAGCGTATAGGCGTCCGACGGCAGGAAGCCGGGCTCGATGCCGATGCGGGCGCCGGCCTTGCCGATCTTCTGCAGATGCTCGACCGCAAGGTTTGCGGCGTCGAGCGTGCCCCAGCAGGCGGCGTGCAGCGTCGGCGTCCAGAACGGGTTGTTCTGATGCTCGCCGCCCTCCATGCGGTTGCCGATATAGGCGGCATGATCCGGCCCGCCCTTTTCGTAGACGACGATCGGCAGGTAGCGGCTGTGGCCGATCGCATCCATGGCGGCGAAGAAGATGAATTTGTAGCCGCCCAGCAGGTATTGCGTGTTGTGCTTGGAGGTGGCGAGCAGCACATCGATGCCGGCCTCCTCCATCAACCGGTCGACCCTTGCCTGGTCGAACGGGATATTGCCGACCGCATTCTTGCCCGGAGCAATGTTCATCTCTCTCTCCCTGAATAGCCGGATCGCCGCTGTTCCGCTCCCGATCCCTTGGCAGTGGTCAAATCTGCACCATTTTGCCCATTCTGGTCCAGCCAGAAAGAGATGAAATGTCGCCTCTCTACGCCTCTGTGTTGTCATTCGTCGCACATCCAATCAATCTGGTCCTACCAGAATGATCAAATTGAGCCACGCCCTCCAAACTGGTCCAGCGGACGAAAATTTCAAAGCCAAGCGAGGATGCGCCAATTCCGTCTCTGGCGAAACCCTCGGCAAGGCTCATAATCGCCGCCGCAAGGGATGCTGGCGGGCTTGCCGGCGTCCGAGGGGTATTGGCGCATCCGACCGGGTCGCGGAGAGGACGGAGTTCGATCATGTCAGGTTTCACGATTTCCAGACGCACGATGCTTGCCGGTTCGGCAATGCTGCTGGCCTCCACCGCAATGCCGGCACCGGGCTGGGCGCAGACGCCAAAGAAGGGCGGGCGGCTGGTGCTTGCCGCCGATTCCGAACCGCGCAACCTCAACCCGGCGATTGTCGCCTCCAACGGTGTGTTCTTCATCTCCAGCAAGATCGTCGAAACGCTGGCCGAAGCCTCCTTCGACGGCAAGGACGGGCTCGCGCCACGGCTGGCGCTGAGCTGGGAGGGTGCCGCCGACGGGCTCTCGCTGACGTTCAAACTGCGCGACGGCGTCAAATGGCATGACGGCAAGCCGTTCACCTCGGCCGACGTCGCCTTCTCGGCGCTGCAGATCTGGAAGCCGCTGCAGAATCTCGGCCGCACCGTGTTCAAGGATCTGGCCAGCGTCGACACCCCTGACGATCTCACCGCCGTCTTCAAATTCGCCAAGCCGACGCCGTTCCAGCTGATCCGCAACGCGCTGCCGGCGCTGAGCAGCGTGGTGCCGAAGCACATCTACGAGGTCGGCAAGATCGAGGACAACCCGGCCAACAACGCGCCGATCGGTACCGGGCCGTTCAAATTCGGCGAGTACAAGGCCGGCCAATATTACCGGCTGACGAAGAACACGGATTACTGGGGCAAGGACGAGCCCTATCTCGACGAGATCATCTATCAGGTGCTGCCGGATCGCACGTCAGCGGCGAGCGCGCTGGAGGCCGAGGAGATCCAGCTCGCAGCCTTTTCCGCCGTGCCGCTGGCCGACCTCGACCGCATCTCGAAAGTGCCGGGCCTGAAGGTGATCTCCAAGGGTTACGAAGGGCTGACCTATCAGCTTGTCGTCGAGATCAACCATCGCCGCAAGGAACTGGCCGACCTGAAAGTACGCCAGGCGATCGCGCATGCCATCGACAAGGATTTCGTCATCAAGACGGTGTTCCTCGGCTATGCCGCCACGGCCACCGGTCCGGTGCCGAAGAACGATCCGCAATTCTACACCGCCGATGTGCCGACCTATGCCTTCGACGTCGCCAAGGCCAACGCGCTGCTCGACGAGGCCGGCTACAAGAAAGGTCCGGACGGCAAGCGCTTCACGCTAAAACTGCTGCCTGCGCCCTATTTCAACGAGACCAAGCAGTTCGGCGACTATCTGCGCCAGGCGCTCGCCGCCATCGGCATCGACGCAGAGCTCGTCAACAACGACTCGGCCGCGCATATCAAGGCGGTCTACACCGATCACGCCTTCGACCTCGCCGTCGGCCCGCCGGTGTTCCGCGGCGACCCGGCGATTTCCACCACCATCCTGGTGCAGAGCGGCATTCCGGACGGCGTGCCGTTCTCCAACCAGGGCGGCTACAAGAACGACGCGCTCGATGCGCTCATCGCCAAGGCATCGGAGACGCTCGACGCATCAGCCCGCACCGACCTCTACAAGGAATTCCAGAAGGAGGTGGCCACCGACCTGCCGCTGATCAACGTCGCCGAATGGAGTTTTATCAGCGTCGCGCGCGACACTGTCGGCAACATCGCCAACAACCCGCGCTGGGCGGTGTCGAACTGGGCGGACACGTATTTGGAATCGTGAGACAATTGCGCGGATGAGAGTTTGCGAGAAAAGGGGAATTTGGCCGAAGGCCGAGTTCCTTCACACCCCCCTCTGTCCTACCGGACATCTCCCCCGCAAGGGGGGAGATCGGCTATTTGTCCGCCCCGCCAATTATGCAACCTCGGAAATTGGCGAAACCGTCGGTGACATCCAATCTCCCCCCTTGCGGGGGAGATGTCCGGCAGGACAGAGGGGGGTGCCCAGACACCGCACCTCTCACGATCAGGCCGGCGTCCTTTTCCCATGACCCGCGCCCTCACGCTCATCCGCCGTCGCCTCGTCGGCAGCATCTTCGTGCTGCTGATCGTCGTCATAGGCACCTTCCTGCTGCTCGAAGCCGCCCCCGGCGACGCGGTCGACGCCTATATCGTCTCGACCGGCGGCGATGCCGGCATGATCGAGCTGTTGCGTCATCGCTGGGGTCTCGACCAGTCGGAGCTGACGCGGCTCGCCAACTATCTCTGGGCGCTGTTGCATCTCGATCTCGGGCAGTCGGTGACCTTCTCCCGGCCGATCCGCGATGTGATCCTCGAACGCCTGCCCAACACGCTGCTGTTGATGGTCAGCGCCACCGCGCTCTCCTTCGGGCTTGGCTCGGCACTTGGCATATATGCCGGTGCGCGGCCAGGCAGTTTCCGAGATCGCTTCCTGTCGATCGGCTCGCTGGCGCTCTATGCCGTGCCGGGTTTCTGGCTCGGCCTGGTGCTGATCGTCGTCTTTGCCGTCGACCTGCGCTGGCTGCCGATCGGCGGCATCGAAACCCTGGCCTCGGACAAGACGGGGCTCGACCGTGCAACCGACATCGCTATTCATCTCGTCTTGCCGGTTTCTGCCCTCGGCTTCATCTATCTGGCGCTTTATCTGCGCATGATGCGCGCCGGCATGGCCGAGGTCTGGCGGCAGGATTTCGTCCTGGCCGCCCGCGCCAAGGGGCTATCCCGCCGGCGCATCGTTCTCGCCCACGTCGCCCGCAATGCGCTGCTGCCGCTGGTCACCATGCTCGGCCTGCAATCGGCGCAAATGCTCGGCGGCAGCGTCGTCATCGAGAGCGTCTTTTCCGTGCCCGGCCTCGGCCGGCTGGCGCAGGAGGCGGTCGCCTCCCGCGACACGCCGCTTCTGCTTGGCATTATCCTCACCAGCGCCGTCCTGGTCATTGTCATCAACCTTCTCGTCGACATCGCCTATGCCTTCCTCGATCCGCGCGTCGGCGCGAGCGAGGCCCGCGCATGAGCCCGCTCCGCCGCTTTCTGCGCGTGCCTGAGGCGGTTGCCGGTGCCATCCTCCTCGCGGCGCTGATTGCCATGGCGCTGTCGGCGTCGCTGCTGTTCCCAGGCGATCCCCAAGCCATCGCCGGCCCCGCACTGCTGCCGCCGTTCCAGGACTGGTCGCTGCCGCTCGGCACCGACCGGCTTGGCCGCAACGTGCTGGCCGAGCTTTTTCATGGCGCCCGCACGTCGCTGGCCGTCGGGCTCGCGGCCGCGGCGGCGGCACTTGTCGTCGGCGCGGTGGTCGGCACATTGGCCGGCTTTGCCGGCGGCCTCGTCGACGAGGTGCTGATGCGCGTCACCGACGCCTTTCAGACCGTGCCGAGCTTCCTGTTGGCGCTGGCCTTCGTCAGCGTCGTCGGACCGTCGCTCGGCGTCGTCGTGATTGCCATCGCTCTCGGCACCTGGACCGGACCGGCTAGAGTAGCCCGCGCTGAAGTCCTCTCCATTCGCGAACGCGATTATGTCGCCGGGGCCAGGGTCATCGGCATGCACCCGCTGGCGATCGCCTTTCGCGAGGTGCTGCCCAACGCCTTGCCACCGGTGCTGGCGATGTCGTCGGTGATCGTCGCCGCCGCGATCCTCATCGAAGCGGCCTTGTCTTTCCTCGGCTTGGGCGACCCCAACCGGGTCACCTGGGGCGGCATGATAGCAGAAGGCCGCGCCGTGCTGCGCACCGCGCCCTTCCTGTCGATCGTCCCGGGCATAGCGTTGGTTCTGACCGTGCTCGGCGTCTATCTCGCTGGTGAAGGCATCGTCGAGACGACGGCAGTCAGGAGAGGCCTTTCGTGACCGCCCTGGCTACGATCCGCGACCTGACGGTGACCTACCGCCGCGACGGCAGCGAGGTGGCGGCACTGAAGAGCGTCAGCCTCGACATCGCCGCTGGCGAACGCCTCGCCATCATCGGCGAAAGCGGCTCGGGCAAGAGCACGCTGGCACTGGCCATTGCCGGGCTGCTGCCGGCTTCTGCCAAGGTTGGAGGTCGCATCGATTGGTTTTTGTCCTCATCGGGCGCCAAGGCACCCCCCTCTGTCCTGCCGGACATCTCCCCCGCAAGGGGGGAGATTACGCTCTCACCTCTGCCTTCGCCAATCACCAATGTCGCGGAAGGGGAGCGGTCGGCGAAGCTGCTGATCTCCCCCCTTGCGGGGGAGATGTCCGGCAGGACAGAGGGGGGTGTGACGGAACGCCAGCCTTTCAAACCCGAACTCAACAAAATCCCCCGCCTCGGCCGCGACATCGGCTTCGTCTTCCAGGACCCGTCCGCCAGCCTCGATCCGGTGATGACCATCGGCAAGCAAATCGCCGAAGTGGCGCGCACGCATCTCGGCCTCACCTGGTCCCAGTCCTATGCCAGGGCCAAAAGCCTGCTCGAGCGCGTCCGCTTGCCAGATCCGGACTCGGCCTTGCGCGCCTTCCCGCATCAGCTCTCCGGCGGCCAGAAGCAGCGTGTGGCGATCGCCGCCGCCATTGCGGCCGGTCCGAAGTTGCTGATCGCCGACGAAGCGACCAGCGCGCTCGATACCATCGTGCAGGCCGAGATCGTCGCCTTGATCAGACGACTGGTGAACGAGGACGGCATGACGCTGCTGTTCATCAGCCATGACATCGCGCTGGCGGCCGAGCTTGCCGAGCGCATCGCCGTTTTCCGTCATGGCCAGTTGGTCGAGCTTGGCATGACGGCGCAGATTGTCGGCGCCCCGGCCCAGCCCTATACGCGTGCATTGCTCGACGCCCATATAGGCCTCGACACCAGGCCGTTGCTGAACCGAGCCAGGCTCCACGCATGAGCCTGCTGGCGGTGTCCAACCTCACCAAGCGCTACCGTCGCGGCGGCAAGACCATCGCTGCCGTCGAGGATGTCTCCTTTCACATCGACCCCGGTGAGACACTTGCGGTGGCCGGACCTTCCGGCAGCGGCAAGTCGACGATCGCGCGGCTGGTGCTGCGATTGATTGAGGCGGACGCTGGCCGCATCGACTTCGAAGGCAGTGATTTCCTGGTCTTGAGCGGCGCCGCGCTGCGAGCACGCCGCGCGCGCCTGCAGATGGTGTTCCAGGACCCGCTTGCCGCCTTCAACCCTCGCGCCACGGTGGCGCGTGTGCTCGACGATCCCTTGCGCATCCATGGCATCGCCTCCCGCTCCGAGCGCCCGCGCCGCATCGCCGCCCTGCTGGAGCGCGTCGGGCTGACGGCGGATCTCGCGCCGCGTGCCATTCATGAAATCTCCGGCGGCCAGCGGCAGCGCGTCGCCATTGCCCGCGCCATCGCCACGAAGCCGTCGCTGATCGTGCTCGACGAGGCGGTGTCGGCGCTTGACGTCTCCGTGCGCGGGGAGATCCTCAAGCTTTTGCTCGACCTGCAACGCCAGGAAAAGATCGCCTATCTCTTCATTTCACATGATCTCGGCGTCATCAGGTCGGTCGCCCACCGCGTCATCCTTCTCGATGCCGGCCGGATTGCCGAGAGCGGCGACGCCCGTGGCGTCATCGACGCTCCGCAATCGGCCATCGGCAAGGCGCTGGTGGCGGCCGCGCCAAGATTGAGCCGGGCCGGACCATGATCCCGAAAAGTGGGATCGCAGGCATGACAGCCCAGCATTTGCTTTGCCCAAGGCACCGAGACGGGACGGCGTCGGCACCGATGACCTACCGGGGCGTCGCCGCCCGCGAAATCTTGATGCGGCTGGCGTCGGCCGGCCTCGATTGAGTTCCGGCCGCCACCACCCGTTCGCTCAATAGCCGACGGTGAAGCGCTGCCTGATGTGGGCCGGCTTCTCGATCTCGTCGACCATGACGATCGCGTAGTCTTCGAAGGAAATGCTGCTGCCCTTCTCGGAGGCGAGAAGCGTGTCCTTGCCGAGGCGGAATTTGCCGGTGCGCTCACCAGGCACGAACATGGCGGATGGCGACAGGAACGTCCAATCGAGGTCGCTGACCGTCTTCAATCTGTCGAGAAAGTCGGCGCCCTTCTGCGCTTCTGCCTTGTAGATCGCCGGGAAGTCGGGGCTATCGACCAGCCGCTTGCCCGGTGCGACTTCGAGACTGCCGGCGCCGCCAACGATGAGATAGCGCTTCACGCCGGAGGCCCGCACAGCGGCAATCAGCGTGTCGGCGTCGCTGTCCAGAAAATGCACCGAGCTGATCACCACATCATGGCCGCGGATCAGATCGGCAAGACCCTGCTCGTCGAAGACGTCGCCCTTCCTGGCCGTCACGCGTGGCAGCGCCGCGATCTTTTCCGGGTTGCGCGCAATGCCGGTGACGGTGTGGCCGCGATCGGAGAGTTCTTTGAGAAGGCGCGAACCAACTGCGCCGGATGCACCAATGAGAGCGACTTTTGCCATGTCTTTCAGTTCCCTTGTTGAAGATTTGCTGGGGATCACGCCGCCGCGATATGGGCGACGAGATTGTCGAAGCTGCCGAACAGTGCGTTCGAACCGATGAGCCGGGGCGCATCGTTGCGGATGACCGCCAGCGAAGGCACGCCATCGGCATGCAGGCGCTGGAACAGCGCGCGGCCGCGGCCGACCATCTCGCGGTGGGCCGTCAGCAATGTTTCGGTCGGCGCCTTGAGCATCTCGGCGGCGTCCGCCATGCCGGCGGCGGCGAGCACCTCGGCCACACCGCCGATCGTCACGACATCGCGTCCTTCTACATAGCGCGCATGCTGCATCGTCTTCAGCGCGGCAAGCCGGCGGCTGGGATCTTCCAGGCCGGCGGCAGTGATACCGAGTGTGGCGGCATGTGAGTCGAGCAGGGTCCCACGGACATTGAGGACATTGTGCCGGTAGGCCGGGGTGAACGATTGTCCGGTCAGGCGCTCGATGCGCTGGTCGTTCGCCCAGGCATGCGCCGCAAAACCTTCATCCATCGGCCGCGCGCCGGCGCCGGAAAACAGGCCGGTCGGCAGCAGTTCGACGTTCAGGCCGGCGGCCGGCAACCGGTCGAGCATCGGGGTGGCGCCATAGCACCAGCCGCAGAGCGGATCGAAAAGATAGGTCACTTCTGAATTGCTCATAGTCGCTGCCATTCCTGTCCGGCCACCGGACTCATCGAGGCCGTCGCTCATATGTGGCAGCCGGAGGCCTTGCGATAAATGGCGCCCAATTATACAAACTGTCTGATCTGATCATACAAAGGGCAGCCAGCTTGGCCGAACTTCTGAACCTCAATCGGCTGGCTTATTTCACCACGGTGATGGAAACCGGCTCGTTCACTGCCGCGGCCGACCGGCTTGGCGTCGCCAAGGCCGTGGTCAGCCATCAGATCGGCAAGCTCGAAGAGGAGCTGGGCGCAACGCTGCTGCAGCGCACGACCCGGCGTGTCACGCCGACCGAAGAGGGTCGCCTCTTTTATGACCGCGCGATGATCATCCTGCGCGAAGCGGAGGCGGCCTATGGCGAAATCTCGCGCGGAGCCGTCGAACCGAGCGGAACGCTGAGGCTCACGGCGCCACTCGACTACGGCACCAAGATGGTGGCTCCGGTCATGGCGGCCTATCTCAGAACCTACCCGCATATGCGCGTCGAGGCGATCTTCGACGACGCCGTCAGCAATCTGGTGGACGAGCAGATCGATCTCGGCATCCGCGTCGGCTGGCTCACCGATTCCTCGAACCAGGCGCGGCGCCTGGGGACGATCCGGCAGATCGTGGTGGCGAGCCCTGGCTTCGCGACGAGCCTGCCGCCCGACGTGACGCCGCGCCAGGCAAGATCGCTGGCCTGGGTCGGCAACACCCAGTTGCGCGGCATCGGCCAATGGCTGTTTTCCAGGGACGGCGAAACGGTGCTGACCGAACTCAATCCGGTCATCATGTGCGACAAGAGCCCCGCCGCCCTGGCTTGCGTGCTCGTCGGCATCGGGCTCGGCGTCTTTCCGGACTACAGCGTCAGCGACGATATCGCCGAGGGGCGGCTGGTGCCGGTGTTTGCCGACTGGAGCCTGCCGTCAGGCGGCATCCACGCGGTCTTTCCGCCGGCCCGGTTCCGGCCCGCCAAGGTGCGCACCTTCGTCGATCTGCTCGCGGCGGCCGAGAGACGGCGATCGCGCGGTGTTGCCGCGGCTTGAAGCCGATGGCGGTCAGCGGGCCTCTTGCAGGATCATCTCGGCTGCCTTTTCCGCGATCATGACGACCGGCGAGTTGGTATTGCCCGAAACGATTGTCGGCATGATCGAGGCATCGACCACGCGCAGCCCGCCAAGCCCGTGAACACGCAGGGCCTCGTCGACCACCGCCATCGTATCCGAACCCATCTTGCAGGTGCCGACGGGGTGGAAGATCGTCGTGCCGATATCGCCGGCCTTGCGGATGAGCTCTTCGTCGCTGTCATACTGCATGCCGGGCAGCATCTCTTCCGGCGCAAAGCGCGCCACCGCCTGTGCCTTCATCAGACTGCGGACATGGCGCAACGACGCGACGGCCACGCTGCGGTCCCCCTCGGTGGAAAGATAGTTCGGGCGGATCTTCGCCGCCTCCCGCGCATCGGCTGAACCCATGTGCACGCTGCCCCGGCTTTCGGGGCGCAGATTGCAGACCGAGACGGTGACCGCGGGAAAGCGATGCAGCGGCTCGCCCAGACGGTCGGTGCTCAGCGGCTGCACGTGATATTCGAGATCGGGCGTTGCGAGGCGTGGATCGCTCCTGGCGAAGATGCCGAGCTGGCTCGGCGCCATCGACAGTGGCCCGCTGCGCTTGAGCGCGTATTCCAGCCCCATCGACGCACGGCTGACCAGATTGTGGTAGCGCTGGTTGAGCGTGGCGGTGTTGGCGACCTTGAAGACGGTGCGAATCTGCAAATGGTCCTGCAGGTTTTCTCCAACGCCCGGCAAGGCATGACGAACATCCAGGCCGATGCTCGAAAGCAGGTCGGGGCGGCCCACCCCCGACAGTTCGAGCAGCTTCGGCGAGTTGATGGCACCGGCCGCAAGGATCGTCTGTCCAGCGCGGATCTGGTGTAGGCGGCCGCCTTGGCGGAAAACCAGTCCGGTGACGCGCCGGCCGTCGAATTCGAGCCGTTCGGTCTCCGCGCCGAGCACCACGCGCAGGTTCTTGCGCCCCGCGATGCCGCGCAAAAACGCCTTCGACGTGTTCCAGCGCACGCCCTTCCTTTGGTTGACCTCGAAATAACCCGAGCCTTCATTGGTGCCGGTGTTGAAGTCTTCGGTGCGCGGAATGCCGAGTTCCTCGGCAGCGTCCCGAAAGGCGTCGAGGATCGGCCACGACAGCCGCTGCCGTTCGACCCGCCACTCGCCGCCACCGCCGTGCATGGCACTCTTGCCGCCGTGATAGTCTTCCGATTTGAGGAAATAGGGCAACACGTCGTCCCAGCCCCAGCCGGCATTGCCGGCCTGCCGCCAACCATCATAGTCGGCAGCCTGGCCTCGCATGTAGATCATGCCGTTGATCGATGAACAGCCGCCGAGCACCTTGCCGCGCGGATAGTTGAGGCTGCGTCCATTGAGACCGGCTTCCGGCTCCGTCTTCATCATCCAGTCGGTGCGCGGGTTGCCCATGCAGAAGAGATAGCCGATCGGGATATCGACCCAGTGATAGCGGTCGCTGCCCCCGGCCTCGAGCAGCAGCACATTGTTGCGCGGATCGGCGGAGAGCCGGTTGGCGAGCACGCAGCCGGCGGAGCCGGCCCCGACGATGACGTAGTCGTAACTGCCGAACGGGGACGGTGGAGCTTCGGTCACGTGCGCGCCTGCTGTCCGGCGATGCGCTCCCACATCGGGGTCATCGCCTGGTTGATCTCGCCGTACAGTCGATACCGCCGTGCATACGCGTCGGCAACCGCCTCGTTGGGTACAAAGTGTCGAGCGGCCGCAGTCATGGCGGCGGCACCTGCGCTGTAGTCCGCGAAGATGCCGACCCCGGTGCCCGCCGCGATCGCCGCTCCCAGCGCGCCGGTTTCGCGGCTGCGCGCCACAGTGACGGGCACGCCGAGCACATCGGCGAATATCTGCGGCCAGACGCTGCTGCGCGAGCCGCCGCCAGACAGCACCACCTGGTCGAAATCGGCGCCCGCTTTGTGCAAGGTCTCGACATGGCGCTTGTGCTCGAAGGCGACGCCCTCGAACAGCGCACGAAGCAGATGTGCTCGGCTGTGCCAGCCGGCGATACCGTAGAAGCCGGCGCGCGCGTGGCCATTCTGCTGCGAGCCGTACAGGAAGGGATGATAGATCGGGATGTCACTGTTAGGATCGACTGACGCCACCAGTTCGCTGCACAATTCGAACGGCGACTTGCCGGCTTCGCCGCCATGTTCGAGGAATTCGCGAACGATCCATTCGAGATTGGCGGCCGAGGTGGCACTGGATTCGATCGCCAGATAGCGCTGGCGATCGAAAGTCGACAGCATGAAGATCGAAGGGTCGCGGATCGGTTCGTCGGTGATGACCTGGTTGATGCTCCAGGTTCCGGCGATGACCGAGGCGGCACCGGTTCTGGTCACGCCCGAACCGACCGCGCTGGCGACGACATCGAACAGCCCGGCGACGACAGGCGTGCCGGCGCGCAGTCCCGTCAGGGCCGCCACGTCCTCGCTGACATGACCGGCAATGTCGGCCGATTCCAGCACTGGCGGCAGCAGGTCCGCGCAGTCGCCGAGCCCATAGGCGGCAAGCAGGTCCGGCTCGTAACGCCGATCCCGCATCTGCAGCAGGCCGCAGCCCGACATGTCGGAGGTATCGCTGCTGCGCGCACCTGTCAGGCGGTTGACGACGAAATCCTTGCACAGGAAGACGGTGCCGATGCTGGCGAACAAGGCCGGCGAAAAGCGCTTGAGCCAGGCAAGCAGGGTTGGCGTCTGCGCCGCCCACGGCCGTTGCAGGCAGTGTGCATAGGTGCGGTCGCCGACATTCTGCTCTGCCCATTCGGCAACGATGCCGACCGCGCGTGTGTCGAGCGACTGGATGCCGATCAATGGCGCACCATCGCGATCGAGCGCGTAGAGCCCGTTGCCATGACCGGCGCAGCCGATGGCAACGATCTCGCGGGCGTCGATACCGGCTTCAGCGATGCATTGGGCGATGACCGAAACCGCGTTGCGCCAGAGTTCGTCGAGGTCGCGTTCGACATGTCCGGGCTTTGGCATGGATGAGCGGCCGTCACGAGCGGCGAATGCCAGTTCGCGGCCGGACAGGTCGAAGAGGATAGCCTTGATGACGGTGTTGCCGGCATCGAGACCGAGGATATAGCTTGCCATTGGCGCCTCCCGAGGCCGCAGCCTAAGCCTGGTTGTACAGATCCCAGGCCGTGCCGCCATTGGCATCGTCGTGAATGATCGCCATCAGCCCGCGCACGACGGCGCTCGGGTTGGCATGCTGGTAGATGTTGCGGCCATAGACCATGCCAAGCGCACCTTGTGCCATCAAGGCAGCCGACTTGTCGAACACGGCACGCAGATCCTCCTTGCCGCCGCCGCGCACCAGCACCGGGCAGCGCGCCGCCTCGACGACGCGGTGGAAGTCGTTGGGATCGGTGGTCGGATCGGCCTTGACGATATCGGCACCCATCTCGCGGGCAAGCCGGGTCAAGGTGACGATCTTTTCGGCATCGCCGTCGACCATGTAGCCGCCATGCTCTGCGACCGGCAGCATGGCCAGCGGCTCGATCATCAGCGGCAGGCCGTATTTCTCGCAATCGGCGCGCACGCGGGCGATGTTCTGCACGCATTGCCGGAACAGGTCCGGCTCGTCGGGCAGCATGAACAGATTGACCACGACGCAAGCCGCATCCATCTCGATGGCGCCAAGCAAGGGCTCGGCTTCGTTCTGCAGCACCGCCCACATCGCTCGGTGGCGTATCCTGTTGTAGGGATTGCCCATGTCGATGCGCATCACCAGCGCCGGCTTGTCCTTGCCAGGCACGGCCTGCAGCAGGTCGGCCTGGCCGTAGTTCATCTGGATGGCGTCGGGGCCGGCCTTGACCAGTTGGTTGACGACGCTGGCCATGTCTTCCAGCCCGGCAAGGAAACTCGGCTCGTTGCAGACGCCGTGATCGATGGCGACGTCGAGACAGCGGCCGCCGCCGAACAGACGGTTCATGCGGACTTTCTTGTTTACGCGCATAGGGCGCTCCTTTGATGCGTCTGGAGATCGATGCCGTGCCGGTAGGCCAGCAAGGTGAGGAAGGTCGAGCGCTCAATGGCGGCCTCGCTGGCGCTCCAGCCCTTGTGCGCCGCCAGCATGTCGAGAACGGCATTGACGAGGTCGAAGCTGAGACCGCCCGAAATGGCGATGGTGGTGCGGCGCAGGAACAGGTCGGCGAGGCACTCGACCTGCTCGCGCTCGATGATGCGCCCTATCTCGCTTGCCGAATAGTCCGACCGCGGCAGCATCTGTTCGCCCGCCGGGTGCGAAACGAAATCCCTGGCCGACGTGCCATAGCGTTGCAGAAGTGTGTGCGCGCGCTCGACCGGCAGGCCATGCTCGGCAGCGAATGATGCGCACCAGGCGTCCGGATCGGTGGGAAAATCGCGGCCGCCACCGATGGCCATGTCCTGCGTTCCCTGGCTGCGCGCGAGGCCGAGCCGCTTCAGCGCCATGTCGGCGGCCAGCGCTCCAAACGAACGGAAGGTGGTCCACTTGCCGCCGATCATGCACAACGTCGCCGGCAGATGCCCGCTCGCTTCCACGAACTCGCAAAAATGATCGCGCGGTATGCGGCTCGTAAAACTGTCCTCGCTGGCCGGCAAAGGGCGCACGCCGGCGAAGCGGAACACGATCTGGTTTTCGGTAACCTTGATCGAGGGAAAGACGAAAGCGAGCGACTGCAGGATGTAGCGCTGCTCGTCCTCCTCGCAACGGACTAGGTCTGGATCATCGACCCGGATGTCGGTCGAGCCAATCAGCACCTTGCCCAGATAGGGAAACAGGATGCAGATGCGACCGTCCTCGTTTTCGTAATAGACCATGTGGCCGCCGAGCGCGTCGAACAGTTCGCTGTTGTCGACGATCAGATGCGAGCCCTTGGTACCGCCCATCATCGTCTGCGCCGTCGCCCCGATGGCCTTGTTGGTCAGGTCGATCCAGCCACCGGTGGCGTTGATGACCAGTTGCGCCCGCACCGGCAACTTCTCGCCGGTCAACGTGTCGGTAATGGCAAGGCCGTCGCCGGTCGACGACGCCTGAGCGTAGTTCAGGGCGCGCGCGTTCGCCCCGCTCGTCGTGGCGTCCAGCAGCATCTCCAGGCCGAGGCGCTCGGGCCGGCTCACCCAGGCGTCGTAATAGGTCGCCGAATTGCGGATCGCCGGGTTGATCGCCGGCCATGTCTTCAGGGTTTCGGCGCGGCCCCTGAACCGGTGCGTCGGCATCAAACGCCGTGCAGCGGTGAAAAGGTCATACATGGCAAGCCCGGCTTTGATGACCAGCGCCCCGCGCCGGCTGGGCCGCCGCGTCAGCCCCAGGAAACGCACCGCACCGTTGGCGAGACCGGAGAAAATGTCGAAGACCGGCACCGTCGTCGGCAGCGGAGCCACATAGTGCGGCGCATTCCTCAGCAGCCGGTCGCGTTCGAGCAGCGATTCGCGCACCAGTTTGAATTCGCCGTTTTCGAGGTAGCGCAGGCCGCCATGCACCATGCGCGACAGGGCGGCACTCGCACCACTGCAATAGTCGCCCTTTTCCGCCAGCACGACATCGACCCCTTGCAAGGCCAGTTCGCGAAAGACGCTGATGCCGTTGATGCCGCCACCAATGACGAGCACGGTAATGTCCGGCCGGTCGCGCAGACCGGCGATTGTATGACTACGCTTCATCGGGGCTGTTGCCTTTTTCTCAGGCATCCATCGCGGTGAGATGTGCGGCTGCCGCGGCGTCGATTGCCGCAAGCTCGCTTGCGGCAAGCGTGATCTCCCCGGCCCGTGCATTGTCGAGCGCCTGCTCAGGATTGCGTGCGCCGCACAGGGCGAAGGTGATGCCCGGCTGGGCGAGCGTCCAGGCGATGACGATCTGCGCCATCGACGCCTGGTGGCTTTCCGCGATCGGGGCGATTGCCTCTTTCAGCTTTGCGACCTTCTGCCGGTTGGCCGTGGAGAAGCGTGGGTTGTCCTTGCGTTGGTCGTCGCCGCCGAATGTGCGCTCAGGGTCGACCGTGCCGGTAAGTAGCCCCAACCCCAGCGACGAGTAGCTGAGGGTGGCAATGTCATGGCGGCGGGTGATCGGCAGCAGGCTGCTCTCGATGTCGCGGTCGATCATCGAATAGCGCTCCTGGATCGCATCGAGCTGGCCGGCATCGATATACTGGCCAAGATCCTCGGCGCTGATGTTGCTGGCGCCAATGGCGCGGATCTTGCCGGCCGCCTTGAGCTTTTCCAGCGCCGCCATCGTCTCGGCGATCGGGGTCGTCGGATCCTGCCAATGGGTGATGTAGAGGTCGATGTAGTCGGTGCCCAGACGCCGCAGGCTCTGCTCGACCTCATAGGCGATGCCATCGGCGCCGAGATAGCGATGCACAGGCTTGTCGTCCTGATCGAAGAAATGGCCGCCCTTGCCCGAATGCCAGTTCAACCCGCATTTGGTCGCGATCACCACTTTGTCGCGCTTGCCCTTGATGGCGGTGCCGACGATCGCCTCGCTGCGGCCAAGACCGTAGGCCGGCGCTGTGTCGATCAGGCTGAGGCCGGCATCGATCGAGGCTTCGATCGCCTTGACCGACTCCTTCTCGTCGGTGCCGCCCCACATCCACCCGCCAATCGCCCAGGTGCCCAGGCCTACAGCCGACGCCGATATGCCGGACTTGCCGATCTGCCGCTGGATCTGTCGAGAATTCATGCTACCTCCTGTTCGGCCAGCTCGAGGATCTGGAGCCCCGTGGCCTCGTCCGTGACGATGGTGTCGAGATGGTTGCCGCGCAGGGCGGCGAGGATCGGCGCGACCTTGCTGGGGCCGCTTGCAATGCCGATCGAGCGCGGGATGGTCGCGAACTCGTCAAGCGTCAACGAGACCAGCGAACGGTTGAGCGAGTAGTTGCAAAGCTTGCCCTGGCGGTCGATGAGATGAGCGAGCAGCTCGCCTGTCGCCCCGGACTTCTCGATCGCCTGGCGATCGGCATTCGAGGACGGATGCAGGTCGTAGTAGCTGGAATCGTCGGTCAGGATGGAGCCGACACCCACCACCGCGACATCCGCCTCGCGCGCCTTGCGAAACACGTCGGCGACGGAGCTGATGCCCATCAGCATTTCGCGCTGCTGCGCGGTGTCGGCAAACAGCGGCGCATGGATCTGGTAAGCGCGGCCGCCGAGCTTGTCGGCCATCAGCGAGGCGACGTGGTTGACGTCGGTATAGTGCTTGCCCTGCACCAGGCCGGTTGCGGGAATGATCTCGACGTCGTATCGGCGCCCCGGCTTGAGACCGGCGACCAGCGCGCTGACGCCCTTGCCGCCGGTGATCGAGATCGTGTCGCCGTCCTTGATGGTGTCGAGCAGCAGCCCAGCCGCCGCCTCGCCGACCCGCTGCAGGGCCGTGTGCGGATTTTCGGAAACCGACGGCACCACCATCGCCCGCTCGATGCCGCCCAGCGCAACCAGCCGCGCTTCCAGGTCGACCAGATGGTCGATCGGCGACTTGATCTTGATCTCGACGAGGCCGAGCTGGTGGCCGCGCTTGATCAGCCGGTTGACCGTGGCGTGCGAGAGGCCGAGTTCCCCGGCGATCTCGGCCTGGGTCTTGCCTTCGATATAATGCAGGACAAGCGCCTGGTGCATCTGACGAACAGCGGCGATGTCGTCTCGGGTGTTGGGAGGGGCCATGGTCTTGCTTCGCCGCCTTTGAGGTTCAGGACTTCTTGCGGTGCAGGAAGTGATCGATCGACACCGCCGCCAGCAGGATGCATCCCTTGATCATGTCCTGCCAATAGACCGAGACATCGAGCAGGATAAGCGAGCTCGTCACCACCGACAGCAACGCCATGCCGAGGATCGCTCCGAAGATGGTGCCCGAGCCGCCATTCAGCGAGGCGCCGCCGATGACGGCCGCGGCGATGATGTTGAGCTCCATGCCGGCGCCGAAGGTCGGCGTCGCCGCGCCAAAGCGCGCCATGTAGATGACGCCGGCCAGGCCGGCGAGGGTCGAGCACAGCACCGTGACCCAGAACTTCACCTGATTCGTCCTGATGCCGGAGAACTGCGCGGCCTTCTCGTTGGAGCCGGTGTAGAAAACCTTGCGGAAGGCCGTGGCGCGGCGCAGCAGGAAGTCGAAGATCGCCACCACGACGATGAAGATCAGGATGACATAGGGGATGTTGTTGAAGCTGCCCTGGCCGATGGCCTTGAAGGCCGGCGGCAGTGTGAACAGCGACAGCGGCGTGCCCTTGGTGACCACCAGGCACATGCCCCGCACGATGACCATGGCCGCCAGCGACGTGATGAAATGATTGAGGCCTATCACGGTCACGAAGAAGCCCATCGCCGCGCCGATCAGCGCGCTGACGCCGATGCCGATCAGGCTTGCCGTCCAGGGATCGAGGCCGGCGAGGAACAGCGCACCCGAGACCACCATCGAGAAACACACGACCGAGCCGACGGAAAGGTCGATGCCGCCGACGATGAGCAGGATAGTCATGCCGACGACGACGATGCCTTCGATGGAAAAGCTCATCAGCATGGCGCGGAAATTGCCCCATGTCAGGAAGTGCGGCGAGGCGAAGCTCATGGCGATACACAGCGCCAGGATGATGACGATCAGTCCGGCCTCGCGCATCGAGGCGAGCTGAGCGAAATTGACGCGCCGCCCGGCGGCCTTGATCTCGGCGTGCACGAGCGCTTCTCCTGATTCCCTAGGCGACATTCTGGGCCTGCCTTTGATTTGAACTATCCTGAACGCCCGAGGCGAGCATGATGATGGCTTCCTCGCCGAGCTCGCCGGCGGTGAGTTCGCCGGCGATCCTGCCTTCGCGAACCACCAGGACGCGGTCGCACAAGCCAATCAGCTCCGGCAGTTCCGACGAGATAACGATGACGCCGACACCGCTGCCGGCAAGCTGGCGCAGCAGCCGGTGGATCTCGACCTTGGCGCCGACATCGATCCCGCGCGTCGGCTCGTCCATGATGATGACCTTGGGACTGACGGACAGCTGCCTGGCGATGGCAACCTTCTGCTGGTTGCCACCGCTCAGCGTCGAGACGGTGGCCTCGATGCCGGCCATGCGCACGCCGAGCCTGCCGGTCAGTTCCCGCGCCTGACGATCCTCGGCCTTGCGGTCGAGCAGGCCAAGTGGCCCGGTCAGCCTGCCGAGGTCGAGCGCGGAGATGTTCGCCGCGATCGGCAGGTCAAGGAATACGCCGGAGCCTTTGCGATCCTCAGAGAGATAGACCAGCCCCGCCTTGACCGCATCGCCATAGCCGCGCAGCCGGAGCTGCTTTCCGTCGAGCGCGACGGTTCCAGAGGTCATTGGCCTGAGGCCGCAGACCGTCTGTGCGATCTCGCTGCGACCGGCGCCGATCAGGCCGCCTATGCCCAGGATCTCGCCGGCGCGAAGCTGCAGATCGACGTCGGCGAAGCGGCGCCCATCGGAAAGCCCCTCGACCGAGAGGAGCAGGCGCCCAGGCGCCTGCGGCGCCAGCTTGTCGGGATAGAGCTGGGTGATTTCGCGGCCCACCATCTTGCGCACGACATCGTCCGGTGAGACGGCGGCGACCTGATCGGTCGCCACGTAGCGGCCGTCGCGGAAGACGGTGACTCGGTCGCACAGCGAGAAGATCTCGGCCATGCGGTGGCTGATATAGACCACCGAAATGCCACGCTCCTTGAGCCCGCGCACGATCGAGAACAGGCGCTGCGCTTCGCTTTCGGTCAGCGCCGCAGTCGGCTCGTCGAGCATCAGCACCTTGCAGTCGAGCGTCAGCGCCTTGGCGATCTCGACAAGCTGCTGGTTGGAAATGGAGAGATCGGCAACCCTGGTGCGCACCGGAATGGGCGCGAGCAGGTCCATGACCTTCTGGGCGTCGGCGTAGAGTTTTTGGAAATTCATCAGCGGCGCGCGCCGGCTGTTGATCGCGGCCATGTAGATGTTTTCGGCAACCGTCGCGTCCTGACAGAGCGCGATCTCCTGGTGGACAAGCGCAATGCCAAGACGTTGGGCGGCCGCGGGCGAGTGGATCGAAACACGCTCACCATCGATCAGGATGTCGCCCTCGTCGGGCTGCAATACACCGGCGATCATGTTCATCAGCGTCGACTTGCCGGCGCCGTTCTCTCCGCACAGTGCATGGATTTCGCCGCGCCGCAGCTCGAACCGTACGTCGCTCAGCGCCTTGACCGGGCCGAACGCCTTGGACAGGCGACGGATTTCAAGAATGGGCGCCTGGGTCACGCCGTGCTCCTGCGATGAACCTGCGGGGG
Source organism: Mesorhizobium sp. M0518 (assembly GCF_040321125.1). Taxonomy (NCBI): domain Bacteria; kingdom Pseudomonadati; phylum Pseudomonadota; class Alphaproteobacteria; order Hyphomicrobiales; family Phyllobacteriaceae; genus Mesorhizobium; species Mesorhizobium sp. M0518. The sequence continues at coordinate 2,064 of NZ_JAMYQY010000034.1, read as the reverse complement.
AGGAAGGAGGCCGAAGCCTCCTTCCCGGTTAATCCGGCCATGCCGAGGCCGGGCAGCGGGATCGAGACTATTCCTCGATGCCCTTGGTGCCGCGACGCTTGAGGTACTTGTCCCAGTAGAAGTCGTCCGCATTGTCCTTGGAGACGATGGAGAAGCCATTGTCGACGAAGGGCACGCTCATCGGGTTGAAACCCGAACGCTTGGCGTCGTTCATCGGGTCGATCAGGCCGGGATGCTTGGCCATCCACAACAGCATGAAGCCCATATAGCCCTGCATACCCTGGTTTGGATTGACCGAGCCGAAAATCTCGCCGGCCTTGATCATGTCGAGGATCTTGGCATTAACGTCGGCGAGCATGACGCGGATCTTGCCACCGCCTTCCTTGGCGGCCTGGGCAGCGCCGATGGCCGAGTTGGCCTCCGGCATGAACACGGCGCCAAGATCAGGATGCGCCTGCGCCAGGCTCAGAACCGCCTGATAGGCCTTGGTCGGATCCTGGTTCGAAGCGGCGCGGCCGACGAGCTTCATGTCAGGCCATTTGGCTTCCATGCGGGCAACGAACGCGTTGACGCGCTTGTCGTGGTTGTCCTGACCGGGATTCTCCAGCACCGCATATTCGCCCTTGCCGTCCATCGCCTTGGCAACGGCGTCGGCGGCATAGGTGCCTTCGGCATTGTTGTCGGAGGTGATGTAGGAGACGCGCTTGGAATTCGGCGAGTCGGCGGCGAAGGTCACCACTGCGGTGCCCTGTTCGATGGCGCGGTTGATCGGCTCGATGAACGGATCGGAATTCATCGGGTGTACCAGTATGCCGGCAGGCTTCTGCGCCAGCGCCTGGTCGAAGGTCGCGATCTGCTTGTTGACGTCGTATTCCGGCGTACCCGTATAGGCGGTCTCGCAGCCGAACTGCTGGCCGGCCTGCTTGAACATTTCATAGACCGGGAACCAGTATTCGACGCCCGAGACCATGACGTTCATGACGTATTTTTCACCCGGCTCGCATTTGAACGGGTTGGGGGTTTCGGCGCGTACCTGCATCGACCCAAAGCAGGTCGATGCAGCCGCCGCGATTGCGAGCGTGCTCAGAAATTTGCGCAAGTTTCCTCCCTTGGCCGAAGCCATCCTCAATGACCGTCGCAGGCACTCGGCGAGCGCTGCCGTATGGATTTGATGATGCCGACCTTCCTCCGAAAGCCGACGATCGGGACATTACAGCCTCGGCGCATGTTGTCAATATAATTCACATATTGAAATATATTTCACGACCTCCTTCGGGGACCTATACGCTCCGATCGACGAAGCTGGTCGCGGGCCGCCAAGGTGCCGTACGGGCTAGGCAGGGCCTTTCCGGCCTTTGGCCGCGAACCGCGGAGAGTGTGGTTAGAGTATCGGCACCCAGGAGCTCGCGTGGTGCCCTCCCGCCGGCCGCGTCTTTATCGCGTGAAGCCACGATCTTGTCTTTGATAGCATCTATTCCGGGCGCGGCGTGACGCTCTCCATGTCGCTTAGCCAAGAAGTCTGCTGCTGCGTCGGCTTACGGCAGCCTTCGGACCATCCGGCGTATTCCGAGAAGCTTCGGCAGTCCCCCGAATGCGAACGGCCCGCTGGCTGGTGCCTGGGGGACTGTTGCTTGGTGGAGATTGGTTTGCGGGGGACGGGATTGGGTTTTTTGTCCCGCAGCTTGGGCTTCGCCTTGTTGCGGGCGCCTGATCCGGGGCAATCGATGGCCAGCCCAGCCGAACATCAAAACGGCCCGCGGGCTTTGTGCCAGGCGGGCCGTTTACCGCAGATTGGTTGCGGGGACAGGATTGAGTTTTCTGTCCGGCGGCGTCGGCTCCGCTTGCTTGCGGGCGCCTGATGACAGGTTAAATCGCCGGCACCACGGCACAATACAAAAGAGCCCGCACGAGGGCGGGCTCTTTTGTATTTGGTTGCGGGGACAGGATTTGAACCTGTGACCTTCAGGTTATGAGCCTGACGAGCTACCGGGCTGCTCCACCCCGCGTCAACCCTAAGCAAGCGTTTGCTTGCATTCCCTTAGCAAGCGTTTGCTTGCATTCCCT
>NZ_JAMYQY010000033.1:0-46092 GCF_040321125.1 Mesorhizobium sp. M0518 | reverse complement strand
ATTCCTGGCTGGGCGAGGCCAGCATCTGGCGTGTATCAGCCTCCTCCACGGTACGTCCGTGGCGCAGAACCATGATACGATCCGCCATTTGCGCCACCACCGCTAGGTCATGCGTCACGTAGATTGCAGCGGTGCTGAATTCCTCCACGATGTTGCGAATGGAAGCTAGAACTTCAACCTGCGTGGTCACGTCGAGCGCCGTTGTTGGCTCGTCGAATATTATGAGGTCCGGACGACAAGCCATTGCCATCGCTGTCATTGCCCGTTGCAACTGCCCGCCGGAGACCTGATGAGGATAGCGAAAGCCTATGGTCTCCGGTTCTGGGAGTTGAAGGCGTCGATAAAGATCGACGGCGCTCCGGTTCGCCTCTTCCCGGCCGGCAATTCCATGCGCCACCGCGGTTTCGACGGTTTGTTCCAAGAGCCGATGTGCCGGATTGAAAGAGGCAGCCGCGCTTTGCGCGACATAGGCAATGCGGGAGCCCCTGAGGCGACGGCGCCCTTTTTCATTGACTGCCAGAAGATCAATCCCGTCGAACAGGACCGAGCCTTGCGTGATCCGGCAGCCCGGCTTGGCATAACCCATTGCGGCAAGGCCAATGGTGGACTTGCCGGCGCCTGACTCTCCGATCAGCCCAAGAACCTGGCCCCGCTTCAGCGTCAGATCGACCCCGTGGACAATGGGATGCCACCGCTCATCCGAAAACCCCTCCACATGCAGATTGCGGATTTGAAGCAGATCCTTTCCTTTTTCGCGTGGGCCTGGGCCGCTACTTTTCATCCCGCAACCCGCTTGTTGCTTGCAGGAACCAGTCCACCACGAAATTCACGGACACGGTAAGGAGAGCAATCGCGCCGGCCGGAAGTAGCGGCGTGACATCGCCATAGGTGATCAGGGTCGCGTTCTCGCGCACCATTGATCCCCAATCGGCCGTCGGCGGCTGAATACCGACGCCGAGAAACGACAGCGCCGCAACTGTCAGGAACACGAAGCAGAATCGCAAGCCGAACTCGGCGACCAGTGGCGGCATGACATTGGGAAGGATTTCCTTGGCGATGATCCATTTCGGTCCCTCGCCGCGTAATCGTGCCACCTCGACATATTCCATCACCGCCACGTTAAGCCCGACGGCGCGAGAAAGCCGAAAGACCCGGGTGGAATCCAGAAGCGCAATGATGACAATCAGGCTGGTGATCGACGAGCCGAAGATCGTCAGCAGCACCAGCGCGAAGATCAGACTCGGGATCGACATCAGCACGTCCACCGCACGCGACAAGATCTGGTCGAGCCACCCCCTGTACAATGCGGCAAGAAGGCCGAGCGAGACGCCGACCGCGAAGGACAGCAACGTGGTCGCGACCGCGATAGCGATGGTGTTGCGCGCACCGTAGATCAAGCGGGTAAGCATGTCGCGGCCGAGCTGATCGGTTCCCAGTTTGAACTCCTGGCTCCACGGCGCGAAGGCTTCGCTGAAAACCTGCGTCTCGCCATATGGGGCTATCCAGTGCGCGAAGACCGCAACAAAAACGTAGCCGAGGATCACGACGATGCCGAACCATGCGCTGAACGGTGCCTTCTTCAGCGCAGTTTTCGCCCGGGTCGCACGCGAGCGCCTCAGCCTCCGAACCGCCGCGACAGATTCGGATCTGGTCATCGCGGGTGCAAGAGCCTGGGATTGGTGGCGATGGAAATAACGTCGGCTAGCAAGTTGAGAAGGATGTAAGTCGCGGCGAAAATCAGGGCGCAGGCCTGGACAACCGGAACATCCCTGGATTTCACCGCGTCAACCATCAGCTGGCCGATGCCGGGGTAGACGAACACGACCTCGACCACGACCACTCCGACGATGAGATACGCCAGGTTGAATGCTACCACAGTGACGATCGGAGCCCAGGCATTGGGCAGGGCATGCCTCAGCACGATCACCATCGGGGACATTCCCTTGAGGCGCGCCATATCGATGTAGGGGCTTGCCAGCATGTTGATGATGGCCGCTCGGGTCATGCGCATCATGTGGGCCACGATTACGAGCGTAAGGGTGATTGCCGGCAGGGCCACTTTCCAGAGATGCTCCCAAAATGGCGTCTGATCGTTCACATTCGACAATGTCGGAAATTTAGGAACCGCATTGAGCGCCCAGTTCAGCGAGACAGTGAGCCAATGAGGCAGCGTTTGAGCGAAATCGGATCCGATGAACGTGTCGCGCGAGATCACCAGGTAGGCGAGCATATAGGCGACGAAAAATTCCGGGAATGAAATGGTTGTCAGTGTCGCGACATTCACCAGCCGGTCGAACCAGCCGTTGCGGTACAGCGCAGCCAGAATGCCAAGCCCTAAGGCCAGCGGAACGGCTATCAGCGCCGTCACCGCTGCAAGGAACATCGTGTTGTAGAGGCGGGGTGCGATGATCTCGGCCACGGTACGCCGATATCCGGTGCGGCTCGCAAACGAAGAGCCGAAATCGCCATGGAGCATCTGGGCGACCCAAACGAAGTAGCGCTCGACAGGCGGACGATCGATGCCGATTTCCCGCTGGAACGCGGCGACCGTTTCGGGCGTCGCCGATTGCCCAAGCGTGGCCTTGGCGAAGTCGCCTGGAAGCATTGCGATCGCAGAGAAGATGATGATGGACACGATGAACAAAGTGACCAGGCCGAGGCCAAGGCGCTGCAGGACCGTTCTTGCGACGGGGTTCATGTGCGTGGCGTTTCCCTTTGGGCGGCAGCCCTGCACTCGGAGTAAGCCGGCCGGAGCCACAAGACCATCGCGGCTCCGGCCCGCCATCTCATGCCGTGGCGATCCACCAGCGTTCGGCCATTTTCAGTCCATCGTTCTCCCAGTTGGGCGCCACATCACCGTGTGCGAGCTTTTTGGATTGCGCGCTGACGAAATTGTTGAAGACCAGCACGATGCTGCCGCCGTCATCGTGGGTTAACTGCTGCATCTCGGCATACATCGCCGCTCGCTTGGCCTCGTCCGTCTCGGCGCGCGCCTGGACAAGCAATTCGTTGAAGTGGGGATTTTTCCAGAAAGACTCATTCCAACTGGAGTCGGCGGCGAAGGCTTGCGTGAACATCCAGTCGGCCGTGGCCCGACCGCTCCAATAGGAAGCGCACCAGGGTTTCTTCAGCCAGACATTGTCCCAATAAGCGTCCTCGGCCTCACGCACGACATTGACGTCGATGCCGCATTGGGCTGCCGTTTCGCGAATGAGCGAAGCCGCGTCCACGGCGCCGGCAAAAGCGGCATCGGCGACCGAGAGATCCACTTTCAGGTTCTCCATTCCGGCCTTTTTCAGGTAGTGCTTTGCTTTTTCCGGATCGAAGCTGTGTTGCGGTTGCGGATCTTTGGCGAATTTGATGGCCGGCGCGATCGGGTTGTCGTTGGCCACAGTAGCGTGGCCAAGAAAAATCTTGTCGACGATTTCTTGGCGATTGATCGCCCATTTCAATGCCATTCGCACGTCCGGATTATCAAACGGCGCCATCGTGACATTCATCGGCAAGGTATAGTGCCCGTAGCCAGTGACTTCGACGATTTCCACCTTGGGATTGCGTTTCAACATGCCGAGGGTCTTCAGGTCGGCGCGGCCGATATAGTCCACCTCCCCCGTGGACAGCGCCGCCATGCGGGCGGCAAGATCCGTGATTGCGATGAACTCCACCTCGTCGAGATAGGGCTTGCCATTCTTGAAGTAGTTTGGATTGCGCTTGAGTTTGGCCGAAACACCGGGCTGGAAATTCTCGAGGACGAAAGCACCGGTGCGAACGCCTGAAGCCCAATCCGCCTTGCCGTCCTTGGCCGGCATGATGACCAGATGGTAGTCACTCATGATGTAAGGGAAATCGGCGTTGCCGTCCTTGAGCGTGAAGACCACCGTTTCCGGGCCGTCCGCCTTGACGTCGGCGACGGAGTCCAACAGCGATTTCGCCGCCGATTTGGTGTCCTTGCCCATGTGATATTGCAAGGAGGTCACGACGTCATCCGCCGTCACGGTCTTGCCGTTATGAAAGGTTGCGCCTTTGCGCAGCTTGAAGGCCCAGGTTTTGGCCCCATCCGAAGTTTCAAAGCTCTCGGCGAGGTCCGGTTGGACATTGCCTTTGGCGTCGACCTCGGTGAGGCTGTTGGACAGCGAGCCCGAAAATGCGGTTTGTGTGAACGTGTCGGGGTAGCCGGCCGGATCGATCGAATCCGTCGTCGCGCCATGAGCCATGCCGAGCTTGGCGAAGCCGCCCTGCATCGGTTCGGCCCGCGCCGTGCTCACGAACAGCCGGTCGGCGGCGGCAACGGTCAGGCCCGCGGCCAGCCCAAGATGAATGAAGTCGCGGCGGGAAACCTTGCCGCCTCCGATCAGGCTTTGCGCGATACCAAGCTTGTATTCAGATTCTGACATTTGACTCTCCCATTGCGGAGTTCTCCGCGTTATTTCTCGTCAAGCACCGGCGAACAAATCTGCTTATTGGCTCCCGCCACCTTTCCTTCGAATTTTTCCAATCCCAATCGGCTTGCGCCAATCAGGCCGTCACGTAGATGCCGCCGGCTTCGACGGTGACTGGAAATGTGCGCGCGCGAACGGAGGGATCGACCAAGGCCGCGCCTGACTTGATGTCGAACTCCCAGCCGTGCCAGGCGCATCGAACGATCTCGTTTTCGCGATGATAGATGAATTGCGCCTGTTCAACGGGCGCGGTTGTGCCGCATTGCGGCCCCTCGCAAAGCGGAGCGCCGCGGTGCGGACAGACATTGAGCAGCGCGTGGAATGAATCTCCGATGCGGAAAATCCCGACCGAAAGGCTGCGGATCTTGGCGATGAACGGAGACCCTGTTTCGATCTCGTCGACGCGGCAGATATAGGTCTTCTCGGGCATCGTATGCTTCCTCAGGCGGCATTCGCGGCTTGCGCGCGGGGGATGCGTTTGTAGACTTCCAGCGCGTTCAGTCCCATGATCTTGCTCTTCCAGGCAGGAGGGATTTGCAGCGTGTTGGCATCGTCGTAATCCCAGTGCGGATAGTCCGATGCAAACATCAGCGTGTTTTCGCCGTCCATCGCTTCGAGCGTGGACCAGAGATGTTGGATGTTTGCAGGCTGCTCCAGCGGCTGCGTGGAAAAGCGGATGTTGCGCCGGCAATATTCAGACGGCAGCATCTTCAGCCATGGCGTCTCCTTGCGCAGCGCTTTGTAGTCGGCGTCCAAGCGCCAAAGGACCGACGGAACCCAGGCGACGCCGCACTCGATGATCACGAAGTAGAGGTCCGGCCATTTCTCGAAGACGCCATGGGCGATCATGCTTGCCACGTGCGACATCGCCGACATGTGCAGAATGGCATGCGTTTCCCAGAAGAATGTCGTCGGGGCAGGAGCAATGGCAGTTGAATTCACGCCCCCATGCCCGCCCAGATGAATGGCGAATGGCAACCCCACTTCCGCGCAGGCTTCGTAGATCGGGTGGTAAAACGGGTCGCCATACGGCTTGACGGACCCCTGGGAGGCGAGAACCTGGACCATGCGCGGATGACTGCCAAGACGGCGTATCTCGGCGGCAGCGAGCTTCGGATCCTGTGGCGCGATGATGATCGAGCCCATGAAACGATCGTCTTTCGGCAACCACTGATCGATCTGATAATCGTTGTAAGCGCTGACCAGAGCGCTGGCATAATAAGGGTTCGCCAGGGTCGACGCCTCGATAGGCTCATCGCCGGTCAGGATCGCCACGCCGACTTTGTATTTGTCGAGGTGCTTCTCCTTCATGATGAGATAATTGTCGGCTTCTGTTTTCGGACGGATGTCCTTGCGGGAAAAATCCTGCGGGTGGAACCAGGGCCGATGACCATGCGGAAAGGCGCCAACGGGACCTGTTTTCTCGCCCTCGATGAACATGTCTTTCCACAAGCCGGAGAGATAGGGCTCCAACACGGTGGCGCTTGACCAGTAATTATGACAGTCGCAGTCGACTATGAACACTTCTTCCGCTCCGTATCCGTGTCTCGTCCCGCGGCGCTGCCGGCCGCTGATCTGCTGCAGCTTCCGCCTTGAGTATTGTTTGATCAAGCTTATGATACGTGGAATATGATCGAGTTTTTCGATTGGATATTTCATGCAACTTGATCACATCGAGACCTTTCTCGACATTATCGAATCGAGAAACTTCAATCGCACCGCGGATCGGCTAGGGTTGACCCAGTCGACGATCAGCACCCGCATCAAGAACCTCGAGAGCGCAATCGGGTCCGAACTGTTCCAGCGCGGACGCGCCGGGGCGGAGCCGACCGCCGCAGGGCGCCGGTTCGAAGCTTATGCAAGATCCTTGCTGTCCACATGGTCGCAGGCTCGCCACGATGTCCGGGCGTTCAATCGTTTCGAAGGCACCTTGCGCGTCGCCGCGCAGGTCGGGATGACCCGCTCGGTTTTGCCGGGTTGGGTCGAGACGCTGTGTCAGGCTCTTCCCAAATCGTCGATCCATGTCGAGTCGGATTATTCAAACCAGATGGTCAGCGACCTAAGCATGGGAAATCTCGACATCGCAGTGCTTTACGCTCCGCGATACCTACCCGAAATCTCCTATGAGCATTTGATGGTTGAGGAATATGTGATGGTTTCCACGGTGGCCAGAACCCTCTCGGAGGTCGATCCCGAAACCTACATTCGTCCGGGCTATACGGTCCTGCTGGAGAAGGCCCATGCCGAATTGCTCGGCGAGTTGGCGATCTGTCGCCTTTCCATGGGATCGGAAACCTTGGCGGAAATGATGCTACGGCGCACGGGCGGCACCTGCTATATGAGAAGTGACGATGCGCGCCGGTTCGCCCTCGAACGCCCATCGTTCATCGTCGAAGGCGCTCCGACGCTGCATCAGCCGGTACACACGGCCATCCTGGCGCGCCGCAAACACGAACCGATCATCCGCAAGGGAATCCGCGCCCTTCACGTTGCCGTGATGTCACTGGATATGTAATCGAAATACTCGATCATAACTTGGGAGGGATGCTTCTGTTGCGGGGGGCCTGGAACTGGCATCTTGGCTCGACTTCAAACCGAGATGAATGATGAACGCACACGTTCCCTTTGGGGCCCCCGACCTCCTCCCGATGAGGCGTCATCGGCAATGGGCACAAACCACATCGCAGCTTGTACTCTGCCGTCGTGTAATCGAGGAAACGCCCGATGTGAAAACCTTCGTTTTCACATCCCCGACGGATCGGATGTTCTGCTTCAGCGCGGGCCAGTATGTGCTCGTGCACCTTAAGATCGAGGGTGCCGCGGTGACGCGCTCCTACTCTGTTTCGTCACCACCGACGCGACCGCTCGACCTGCAGATCACGGTGAAGCGAACACCGGGCGGCCTGGTTTCGAATTGGCTCCACGACAATTTGGGGGCGGGCGACGAGATCGAGATCGAAGGGCCGCTCGGCTCATTCAATCTCGATGACCTGCCATATGAAAAGCCGCTCTTCCTTTCGGGCGGCAGCGGGATAACGCCGGTGATGTCCATGCTGCGTGCGCTTACCGACCGCGCGGCCGACCAGGATATCTCATTCGTTCATAGTGCCAGAACGCCTGGTGACATAATCTTTCGAGGGGAATTGGACGCACTTGCCTCTCGCTTTCCCAACGTAAAAGTAACGTGCGTTTGTAGCCAGGAAGATCCCACCTGGAGGGGGCCGACTGGCAGAATAGACAGCCAGATGCTGCTGACCCTCGTTCCCGATCTCCACAACCGCACTATCTTTGCCTGTGGCCCTGAAGCGTACATGAAAGCCGCACGTGCCTGCCTGGATGCGATTGGCGTGGCTCCGTCGCGGTACCACCAGGAGAGCTTCGGCGGCGTCAGCAGCCCTCAGTTGGAACCGGCCTCGACAATACCATCTTCGGTCCGTTTCGTCCGCTCCGGGATCGTGCATAACTGCTTGCCCGGAGAGACGCTGCTGGAGGCGGCACGCCAATGTGGCGTCTACGTCCCAACCGCCTGCCAGCAGGGAGTTTGCGGCACTTGCCGCATCGCCAAGTTGTCCGGCGAAGTCGCCATGGAGGATCTCGGCGGTCTGGCCCCTGAAGAGAAGTCGGCCGGCTATGTCCTGGCATGTTGCAGCCGCCCGCAAGGAACGGTTTTGCTCGATCTTTAACCCCGGGTGCTTGGTTCAGCATTGAAGCCGGCGCAGTAGTGTTGAACTGCCGGTGAAGGCGTTGCCGGCGTAGCGGACTGATGCCCATCGACCCCAGCCGATATTGCTCAGAAGTCGAGAGCGACCATCATGCCGCGGACTTCGGCCATTTCCAGCAGCAGGTCTTGCAGTCTTTCGTCCAGCGCGGCACCGGTCAGCGCCAGAAGCTCGGTGATGCTCTCTCTCATCGATATGACGGCAGCGCCTGTCTTCTCGGCGAGCAGCCGACCGATGGCAGCTCGGATCAGGTCGTCCTGATCAGACATCGCTTCACCTCCCGACGCACTGCAACCTCCCCTTGCTTTCCATGCCTCACCGCCGCTTTCGACAACAGGGCGTGATTTCCCATACGGTATGATTTTCGATGCGACATCAGGCACCTTTGCTCATGCCAGCAGACCGTCTCGATGGGCCCGCCAGTCGTTCAACACCGACAATGAGGGCAGCAGCGAAAAAGGGCCGGGCTGGACCGTTTCAACCGCTGCAAGCAGCGCCAGCGGCACTTCGTGCCGATAAAGCCCAATGCACACGCCCCCTTCGACCGTTGCCGGCAATTCCGTGATTGTGTCGAAAATCGAAAACGTACCCGTTGGCTCTTCCACGATTTCGAAACGCCCCACCCGAAACCTCCCTCTGCACAAAAGTAGCGACCAACGCGGACATCCCCAACCGGTTCCCTGAGGCCGGCACTTTTTTTCGCGCCTTGGTTGTAGCGCATGCCGGCAGCACAGTCATGCCCGCAGGGCGCACAGTCAAAAATCGCTACGCACATTTTAAATCTTGACGCGTGTCAATTTTTTATAAAACATGCGCAAACGCCGGCATGGCATCGACCGGCGCTCTGGGAGGAGCAATGCCTGACGTCGAAAGTGCCCGAACCTGGGCTGCAGTCCGCACATCCCAAGCGGGCAGCATTCTGTTGGCGAGACCATCGCGCCGGGCGCCGGGCTCGCGCCCCGTCGGACATTGCAGTCGCCGGCCAGCGACATTGATGCAGCCCATAAAACAATCAGGAGGAGGAAAAACCATGCGTATGTTCAATTGCCTGAAGCTTGGCACGAACCTGCTTGGCGCAGGCATGCTGGCAGCCATCGTCGCAGCGCCCGCCCATGCCGAGGATGCGGCGAAAGTCGCGGCCATCGTCAAAGGCCTCGACAATCCGTTCTTCCAGACCATGCAGAAGGGCATCGAGGAGCAGGCCAAGGCAAACGGCGTGAATGTCAGCGTCCAGGCCGCCGCCAACATGGGTGACGCCACCGGCCAGGCCGACCGCCTGACCGCCATGGCCATGCAGGATTTCGATTGCTACCTGGTCAACCCGATCAGCGTCTCCAATCTCGTCCAGGCGCTGGTGCCGGTCGCCCAGAAGAAGAAGCCGATCGTCAACATCGACTCGACCATCGACCCCGAGCAGGCCAAGGCCGCCGGCTTTGCCGTCTCGACCTATATCGGCACCGACAATGTCGCCGCCGGCGCGCTGGCCGGCGAAGAGATGCTGAAGCTGGTGCCGAAGGGCTCCAAGGTCGCGCTGGTCGCCGGCATCGTCGGCGATGTCGGCTCCAACGCCCGCATCAAGGGCTTCAAGCAGGCGGTGGAAGGTAAACTCGACATCGTGGTGATGGTCAGCGCCGACTGGGATCGCGAAAAGGCCCTGACCGCCGCAACCGATATCCTCGCTGCCCATCCGGACCTCGCCGGCTTCTTCGCCGCCAACGACATCATGGCACTCGGCGTCGAGCGCGCCGTGCGGACCTCGGGCAAGGACGTCAAGGTGATCGGCCTCGACGGCATCGTCGACGCGCTGAAGTCGATCGCATCAGGCGAACTCACCGCCACCGTCGCCCAATATCCCTATGTCGTCGGCGCCATGGGCCTCGAGGCCTGTGCAGTGGCCGCCAAGGGCAAGGAACTGCCGGCCAACGTGCCAGCACCGGTGCTGTTGATCAACAAGGACAATGCCGAAGCCTCGCTGAAGAATTTTCCGCGTCCGGGCGGCGACTATCCCGATCCCTTCCGCGAGATGCTGAAGTGAGCACACCTGCAGACAACGCGCCCGCCGCCCATTCGGCGGGTGCGGAGGAGAGCCGTCCCTCCCTGGCGGCTCTCCTCCTCGATCCCTCCTTCTGGGCCGACTGGGCATCCGTCGTCGGCCTGGTCGGCCTCGTCATCGTCTTCGGCATCGCCCAGCCGGTCTTTCTCAGCGTCGCCAATCTGCAGGCGCTGTTGCTGGCGGCTGCGATCCTGGTCGTGCTGTCGATCGGCCAGACCTTCGTCATCGCCACCTCGGGCATCGACCTGTCGCTGGCGGCCGCCGTCATGCTCGGCGCCATCATCCTCGGCCTCGTCAATGCCGCCGACTACGGCATCTTCATCGCCTGCATGCTCGCGGTTCTCGCCACCAGCGCCGTCGGCTTCCTCAACGGGCTGATCATTACGGCAGGCAAGATCCCCGACTTCGTGGTGACGCTCGGCACGCTGTCGGGCATCACCGGGCTTGGGCTCATCCTGTCGGGCGGCGAACCGACCATGGTCGGCTCGACCTTCCTGCTCAGGCTCGCCTCGGGCTCGTTCGGACCGTTCGGCTATCCGGTCTGGGTAGCGATCGCAGCCGTCATCGTCGCCCATATCGCGCTCTACCACACGCGCTTCGGCGTGCATCTGCTGGCGACCGGCGGCCAGGCTGAAAGTGCCGGCGCGCTGGGCATCCGCACCAACCGGGTCAAGATCGCCGCCTATACGATTTCCGGTCTCTGCGCCGGCATCGCGGCCATTCTCCTGGTCGCCCGCATCGGCTCGGCCGAACCGCAGATCAACACCAGCCTGCTCTTGAATTCGGTGGCGGCGGTGGTGCTGGGCGGCGTCAGCCTGTTCGGCGGCCGCGCCAGCATTCTGGGACCGGCGATCGGCGCGCTGATGCTCACAGCACTCGTCAACGGCCTGACCTTGCTCAACGTCTCGGCTTTCTACCAACCGCTTGCCGTGGGGGCCATCGTGGTGCTGGCGGCGCTGATCATGCGGTATCAGAAATGAGCGCTCCCCATCATATCCCCGCCACTGAGGCGATCATCGCCTGCGAAGGGCTGAGCAAGCATTTCGGCGGCATCCGCGCCTTCACCGACGTCGCCTTCCAGGCCCGTCGCGGCGAGGTCACCGCCGTCATCGGCGACAATGGCGCCGGCAAGTCGACGCTGATCCGCAGCCTGGTCGGCGTGCATCAGCCGGACACCGGCAATTTGTTCTTCGACGGACGGGCGCGGCCCTTCGCCAATCCCGACGAGGCACGCAAGGCCGGCATCGAGACCGTGCACCAGAACCTGGCGCTGATCGACGAACTGACGGTCGCGCAGAACCTGTTCCTCAACCGCGAGATCGTGCGCCGCATCGGCCCGTTCGCTTTCCTCGACCGCAAGGCGATGAAGCGCGAGGCCCGCTTAATGCTGTCGCGGCTGTCGATCAACGTGCCGTCGATCAACCAGCGTGTGCGGCGTCTGTCGGGCGGCCAGCGGCAGGCGATCTCGATCTGCCGCGCTGTCGGCTCCGGCGCCAAGCTGGTGGTGATGGACGAACCGACGGCGGCGCTCGGCGTGCAGGAGACGGCCAATGTCGAGGCGCTGATCCGGCGCCTGCGCGAGCAATCCGTCAGCGTCATCCTGGTCAGCCACAATTTCGATCAGGTCCGCCGCCTGTCCGACCAGATCTGGGTGATGCGGGCGGGAAAGATGGCGGCGACCGTGCGCGCTTCCGAAACGTCCGGAAATGAGCTCGTCGCGCTGGTAACCGGCGCGGCATAGTCCTGCAGCATCAGACTTGAAATCAAAGGGAGTTCGCCTGTGGCACCAATTCGTGTCGGACTGATAGGTCTTGGAGAGGTCGCGCAGTCGATCCATCTGCCTGTGCTGGGCGATCAGCGCGACCGCTGGGTGATCGCGGGCGTGTACGACGTGTCGCCCAGCCTGGTGTCACTCGTCACCTCCGAATTTGCGACGGCAAAGGCCTTCGACACGGCCGAGGCGCTGATTAATTCGCCCGACATCGACGCTGTGTTCGTGCTGTCATCCGACGATACCCACAGCCGCTTCGTGCGGGCGGCGATTGCTGCCAACAAACATATCCTGCTGGAAAAGCCCGCTTGCCTCACGGTGCGCGAAATCGACGATCTGCTGGCGCTGATGCCGGGCTACGACAAGACCCTGTTCGTCGGCTATATGCGCCGCTATGCGCCCGCCTATCTGGCCGCCAGGGACGAGCTGCCCGCCTTCGCCGACATCACCCATGTCCGCATCTTCGACCTGATCTCGGAGGGCCGGCATTTCCTCAAGAAGAGCCAGAACGTCCTTTACCCCCAGGACATCGACCCTGCCCTGCTGGCGCGTGGCGCAAGCGAACGCGACGCGCTGATCCGCGAGGTGGTGGGCGCCGACGCGCCGGCCGATCTGGTGCGCGCCTATCGCGGGCTGACGGCACTTTCCTCGCACCACATTTCGGCGATGCGTGGGCTGATCGGCGAGCCGACGCGCGTGCTGGCCGCGCACCGCACCAACGGCGGCGCCAACACATCAGTCACCTTCGACTACGGCCATTTCGCCTGTCTCTACGACGCGGTGGTCGACGATCTCGGCTTATTCGACGCCATGATCGAGGTGCGCTCGAACAACAGGCGGGTGCGCATCATCTACGACACGCCCTACATCCGCAGCCTGCCGACGCGGCTGGAGGTCACCGATGCCGGCCCGTTCGGCCCGGTGACGAAAACCCTCGGGCCTCTCTACGGCGATGCTTTCTCGAAAGAACTCGAGACTTTCCACCGCCACATCACCGAAGGCACAAAGCCGCTGACCGACCTCGCCGATTCCCGCCGCGACCTGGCGCTGATGGCCGAGATCATCGAGCGGATGAAGGAGAGTGGCGGGCGCTGAGGCGCTGCCTGCCGCCTACTTCCCACAGTGATGATCGTTGATCTTGTTCAACGCATTCGCGTCGGGTCCGACGCGATGATAGGAGCACGCGCCGGCTGCTGTCGTGACCAACTGCTGATCGTAGTAGCGCGGGCCGCCGAACAGGATGTCGATGAGATCGCCTTCGGCGGGAACGTAGCGTTCGGAGTGGACCCGGCGGTCGTGATACCGGTCGCCAGCGAAAGCCGGGGCGCAAACGCTTGAGCCCATGGCGACAGCGAGAGCTAGGATCGCAACGCATTTCGTGGTCATCGCCAATACCCTCCTGGCCATTTCCGGAATCACACCATACATCCAAAACCGCCAGCCGGACAAAAGTTCCGGAGATGACCGCGATAGGCTCTTGCCGAAGCCAGCTGCCTCGCTCATCCATGGTGCGTGGAAATGTGGGACCCGTGATGACCGATGCCGGCTTTCATCTCGTCGAAGCGACGATCGACCAATTGCGCCGCGCGCTCGATGACGGCACCGTCACCAGCGTCGAACTGGTCGGGGCGTATCTCAGGCGCATCGCGCATTTCGACCGGCACAGCATCAGCCTCAATGCCGTCCCGTTGCTCAACCCTGGCATGTTCGAGGAGGCTGCCGCCTCCGACCAGCGCCGCCGCAACGGCACCGTGCTCGGGCCACTCGACGGCATCCCCTACACCGCCAAGGACAGCTACAAGGTATCAGGCCTGACGGTCGCCGCCGGCTCGCCGGCCTTCGAGCATCTCATTGCCAATGAGGACGCCTTCACCATCGCCCGGCTGCGGGCCGGCGGCGCGGTGCTGATCGGGCTGACCAACATGCCGCCGATGGCCAATGGCGGCATGCAGCGCGGCGTCTATGGCCGCGCCGAAAGTCCGTACAATGGCGACTATCTCACCGCCGCCTTCGCATCGGGCTCATCCAATGGCTCCGGCACAGCGACAGCGGCCAGCTTCTGCGCCTTCGGGCTTGGCGAGGAAACCTGGTCGTCCGGCCGCGCGCCGGCCACCAACAATGCGCTGGTCGCCTATACGCCGTCGCGCGGTGTCATTTCGGTGCGCGGCAACTGGCCGCTGGTCCCGACCATGGATGTCGTCGCGCCGCACACGCGCAGCGTCCCCGACATGCTCGAACTGCTCGACGTGATTGTCGCCGACGACCCCGAGACGCACGGCGATTTCTGGCGCGCGCAGCCCTGGGTCAAGCTGCCGAAAAGCTCCGACGTGCGGCCGCCGCGCTATACCGACCTCACACTGGCGGGGTCGTTGAAAGGCATGCGGCTTGGCGTGCCCAGAATGTATATCGGCCGCGACACCGAGGCCGACAAGCCGATCGAAACCCGCGCCTCGGTACTTGCCCTGTGGGAGCAGGCGGCGGCCGATCTGAGGCGGCTTGGCGCCGAGGTGATCGAGGTCGATTTTCCCGTCGTCTCCAACTATGAACGCGACCGTCCCGGCGCGCGCAGCATGGTCGAGCGCGGGCTGGTGCCCCCAGAGTTCGCCGAGCGCGAGCTCTGGGACCTCTGCATCTGGGGCTGGGACGATTTTTTGCGCGCCAATGCCGATCCGGCGCTTCCCGATCTCGTCTCGGTCGATGGCCCAAAGATCTTCCCGCAACCGCCCGGCACGCTGTCCGACCGATACGAAGGCGGCTTCGACCTGAGGGTATATGTCGAGCGGGCACGGTCCGGCGTCACGCCCCTCGTGGACATTCCAACGCTGGAAGAGGGACTGAAGGGACTGGAAGCGACAAGGCGGATCGATTTCGAGGACTGGCTGGACGCGCAAGGCATCGACGCCGTGGTGCTGCCCGCCGCTGCCGATGTCGGGCCGGCCGATGCAGACATCGACGAGGCGTCCGCCGCCTTTGCCTGGCGCAATGGCACCTGGGTCGCCAACGGCAATCTGGTCTGGCGCCATTTCGGCATCCCCACCGTCACCGTGCCGATGGGTACGATGGCCGATATCGGTATGCCGGTCGGCCTGACTTTCGCCGGCAAGGCCTATGACGACGAAAGGCTGCTGCGCATGGCCGGCGATTTCGAACGCTCCACGCAGCGCCGCACCCGCCCGCCGCGCACGCCAGAACTTGCCGCCGATGTGTTTTCAGGCCGCCCCGCCCGAGCCGACGACAGCAAGGCGTCAGCGTTCGCCATCACGCTTGCCGCCGAGACGCGGCCTTTCGGCGATCAGGACGAGATCGTCATCACGCTCGACCTGCCAAATGAGGTGTCTGGGACGGCCTGCCTCAAGGTACATGTCAACGGAGAGGCCGTCGCGCTGCAGCGAAGCGGTGCGCGCTTCAGCGGGCACGCGCTCATTCCGGCCGCCGAGCATCAGCGCTTCCACAGCGTCTGGCGTGGCTCCTACGGTTCGATCGTCACAGCGGTGGTGTGGCTGGAGGATGGGCGCAGCGCCGGCGCCTATCTGGTTACGGGCGGGATTGGGTGAGGTTGCGCAATTCGTGCCTTAAGCCTCCCCGAATTCGTCATCCTAGGGCGGAGCAAGGAGCGAAGCGACGCGGCGCAGACCCTAGGATCCATGCCAGGACTGTGACCGAAGAATGCATCGGTCCAGAGCAATTGAGGTCAACTTTTCTTTCCAGATGCAGCGATTGCGACTGAAAGTTCTCCACCGTCGCACCGCACGGAAGTCGCGGCATGGATCCTAGGGTCTTCGCCACGTCGCTTCGCGACTGCTACGCCCTAGGATGACGAAGCGTGGGGTTCGCAAAAGTGTCGTCAATCAACGATCGCCAACCTCTCGCAGTTCTGGCAGCGCCGTTCCCCTCGTCATCCACTTGCAAAGCGACTCTCGACATAGGCCAGGTCCCGCTGAATGACATCCCGCTTGTCTTGCGACAGACCGCCAAGCAGCTTTTCATCGAGATATCCTGCTCGAATAAGCTGCGCGAACACGAAGAGAAGCTGCGAATAGCGATAGTCGAACGTGCGATCGATTTCCCGTCGCTGTTCACGCAAATAGCCTTCGAGCTCCCACATCTCGGAGGGCTGCGTCACCGCACTCGCCTTGCTTTTGAAGTCGGCCATCGTCTTTGCGAGCGCCGCCTCAAGAGCGGTATCGAAGGCATGGCGCGCGAGCTTCTTTTCGGATCCGGACCACTCGAAATCACTCATTTGATATCTCCATGGATGCCCTGTGAATTCAACCCAGGTTTTCACGAAAACGTGCCTGCTGCTACCCCCGCGCCGCCCAAAGCAAACCCCGCTCCACCATCAGCGCCATTTCCGGCACCGCGAACTCATCCGCCGTGTGACCAAGGGAACTGTAGAAAACCTTCCCCGCCCCATAGCGCCGTTTCCAGACGACCGGCATGACGACGCCGCCTATCCCCGGAAAATGCGCGTCGGTGAAGGTGGTGGTCGCCAGCACCTCGTTGCTTGGGTCGACATGCATGTAATATTGCTCCGACCGGTAGGCGAAATCGCTGATACCTTTTGTGATCGGATCGTCCGGCCGGGTGATGGCGACGTGATAGTCGATGATGTTGCCGGGATGCGCGACCCATTGACCGCCGGTCATGAACTGATAGTCGGGCTCGTTGCGGAAACTGTCGCCCATCGTCCCGTGGAAACCGCCGAGTCCGCTCCCCCCGAGAACCGCATGCGTCAGGTTCTGCAGTTCGGTCTTCTCGATCGTCGACATGGTGATGACGGGCACGATGAGATCGAATGACGACAGCTCCGGATCGGCGAACATCGCCGTGCCCTCGCCCAACGTGACGTCGAAGCCGTTTCGCTCAAGCAAGGTGCGAACGATCTTCGCGCTCTGCTCCGGCGTATGGCCCTCCCAGCCGCCCCAGGCGATCAAGGCCTTCTTTGGCATGGTGTACCTCCCTTGGAGCACTCCGCTTCGATCGATCCGGCGTCAGCGCCAGCCCAGAGCCGGCGCGACATGGGTCAGGATCGCCTCGATGACATGCGCATTATAGTCGACGCCGAGCTGGTTCGGAACGGTGAGCAGCAGCGTGTCGGCCTCGGCGATCGCCTCGTCCTGCGCCAATTCCTTGATCAGCACATCCGGCTCAGCCGCATAGCTGCGCCCGAAGATCGCCTTGGTGTTCTCCTCGATGAAGCCGATCTGGTCGCGGCTTTCGTTGCCGCGGCCGAAATAGGCACGGTCGTGATCGTCGACCAGCGCGAAGATGCTGCGGCTGACCGAGACGCGCGGCTCGCGCTTGTGGCCGGCCGCCTTCCAGGCCTCGCGATAGATGCGGATCTGCTCGGCCTGCTGGATGTGGAACGGCTTGCCGCTCTCGTCGAATTTGAGCGTCGAGCTCTGCAGGTTCATGCCGAGCTTGGCCGCCCATTCCGACGTGGCGTTGGTAGCCGCACCCCACCAGATCCGCTCGCGCAAACCCTCCGAATGCGGCTCGAGGCGCAAGAGGCCGGGCGGATTGGGGAACATCGGCCGCGGATTGGGCTGGGCGAACCCCTCGCCCCGCAGCGTCTCGAGGAATACCTCGGCATGATGCCGCGCCATGTCGGCGTCGCTTTTGCCTTCCGGTGGCGCGTAGCCAAAATGGCGCCAGCCATCGATCACCTGCTCGGGCGAGCCACGGCTGATGCCAAGCTGCAGGCGGCCGCCGGCGATGATGTCGGCGGCACCGGCATCTTCCGCCATGTAGAGCGGATTCTCATAGCGCATGTCGATTACTGCAGTGCCAATCTCGATGCGGCTGGTCTTGGCGCCAACGGCGGCCAGCAGCGGGAACGGCGAAGCGAGTTGGCGGGCGAAATGATGCACGCGGAAATACGCCCCATCCGCGCCAAGCTGTTCGGCGGCGACGGCGAGGTCGATGGATTGCAAAAGCGCGTCCGATGCCGAGCGCACTTGCGATTGCGACGAGGGCGTCCAGTGCCCGAACGACAGGAAACCGATTTTCTTCATAGCCATGCGATATAAGGATGCGCGTCAGGCTTCAATGCCAAAGAGATTTTTCGACGCACCCGATCAAGGCTCATGCATCGCTGTTTTCGAAGGCGCCGATGCCTTGTGCGATAAGGTTGGTCGCCATGACCAATGAGACGATTGCCGCGGAATTGAAGACGACGACCCACCATTTGCCGCCGGTCAGGAAGCCGTAGCCGTCGGCGACGGCCAGTCCCCAGTCGGCCGATGGCGGCTGGATGCCGAGGCCGAGAAAGCTCAGCGTCGCGATCGAAAAGAACGCGTAGCCCAGCCTTGTGACCAGCTCGATCAAGATCGTTTCCCTGATGTTGGGCAGTATCTCCAGAAACATGATGGCGAGCGGGCCCTCGCCGCCAAGCCGCGCAGCGCTGACATAGTCGCGCTCCTTCTGCTCGCGCACGGCGGCGCGGACGGTGCGAGCCACCAGCGGCGCGTAGGCGATGCCGATCACCAGGATGACGGTCAGGTTCGACGGGCCGATCGCCACCAGCGTCATGGTGACGAGAACAATGAACGGAAACGCCATCAGCGTATCGAGCAGCCGCGCGCCGATGGCATCGACCAGGCCGTCGAAATAGCCGAGCACCAGACCGATGATGCTGCCGGCGGCAACGCCGGCCAGCGTCGCCAGCGGCGCAACCAGCAGGATATCGCGCGATCCGACGACTATGCGGGACAGCACGTCGCGGCCGAGATGATCGGTGCCGAACCAGTGCAGCGCATCGGGCGGCGTCAGCATCGCCAGAAAATCCTCGGCATAGGGATCGTAGGGAACGAAGAGGTTGCCGAACAGTGCGCAAACGACCCAGAACAGAAGCAGCAGCGATCCGACCACGACCGACGGGGCCAGTCCGGAGAAAACACTGCGGATCCTGCGCACTGCCGGAAAGCCGGCCACCGCGCGCCGTGGTGCGGGAAACTCCGCCAGATCCGTCATGGCGAGGTCCGGCGGCGTTGCCGCGGATCGAGCAGCGCCAGCACGAGGTCGCCGGCCGCCGCCGACAGCACGAAGATTGCCGCCATCACCAGCACGCCGGCCTCGAGCATCGGGAAATCGCGTGCCTTGGCCGCATTCAGAACCAGATTGCCAAGCCCCTGGATGCCGAACAGCGCCTCGATCACCACCAGCCCGCCAAGCATGTAGCCGGTCTGCGTCGCCAGCACCGCGATGGTCGGCGTCAGCGCGTTGCGCAGCACGTGCCGAAAGATGATCTCGCGCCGCTCCAGCCCTTTCAGGACGGCGGTGCGCGTATAGTCGGCGGCCATTGCCTCGATCACCCCTGCCCGCGTCATCCGGGCGATGTAGCCGGCAAGGTTCAGCACCAGCGGCAGCGCCGGCAGGATCAGATAATAGCCATGCGTCCAGAAGCCCGCGCCATCGGGCGCAACGCCGGAGATCGGGAACCAGTTCAGCCACAGGCCGAAGAGGATAAGGAGCATCAGCCCGGAAACGAAATCAGGCACGATGCCGAAGGAAACGCCCGCCATCACGATCAGCCGGTCGATCAGGCGGCCGGCATTGAGACCCGCGATGACGCCGGCCCCTACACCAAGCGGCACGAGAAAAATCAGAATAATGCCGGCAAGGGCAGCAGAGCGCTTGAGGCTTTCGAGCACGAACGGCGCCACCGGCCCGCGCATAGACAACGAGGTGCCGAAGTCACCGGTCACGGCCTTGCTGAACCATAGCCAGTACTGGACGAGAATCGGCTGGTCGGCGCCGAGCCGCTTGTTCAGTTCCGCCACCGCCTGCGCGTCGGCAAACGGACCGAGCATCACGCGGCCGACATCGCCGGGCAGGACCTGCCCGGCGAAGAACACCAGGATGCTGACCAGCCACAGCGTGAGGACAAGTGTGCCCACACGCGTTGACAAAGTGCGGCCCGTCAGCATGTCTCGATCATGCCTGGACGAAGGAAACGCGGTCGAGCAGCAGATGCGAGATCGCCGTGAAGCGCACGCCCTCGACCTTGGAGCTGACGATTCGGCTGTATTGCGAGAAGTAGCTGATGATCGCCGGCGTTTCGTCGAGCAGCAAGGTCTGGATCTTGCCGGCAACGAGGCGCTGTGCCTGCAGATCACGCGCCTTCGAGTAATCGAGCAGCAGCGCATCATAGGCCGGGTTGTTGAAATGCGCCGCGTTCCAGGCTCCCGAACTCTTCAGCGTGGCGTTGAGGAAGATGTCGGGAGTGCCGCGATGGCCGTAGTCGGTGATGCCGAGCACCGAATCCAGCCATGGTGAGCTGCCGAAGGTCGCCGAGCCGTAATAGGCGTCCTGCGGCAGGACATTGAGCTTGATGTCGATGCCGGCCTTCCTGGCGAAGTTCTGGATGATCACCGCATAGTCGGGAATGTCATAGGCGCGTTCGGTGGTCAGCGTCACCTCGAAGCCGTTGGGCACGCCCGCCTCGCCAAGCAGGCGCTTGGCCTCGGCAATGTCTTGCTTGCGCTGCGGCACCGATGGATCGGCCGATGGGAAGATCGGCGCGAACGGGGTGTCGTTGCCGACGATGGCGCGGCCCTTCAGCAGGCCCTTGACGATCGCCTCGCGATCGAGCGTGAGCGCCAGCGCGCGGCGGACCCGCTTGTCGGTGAACGGAGCCTGGTCGGTTCTGAGATGCACCTGGTCATGCGAGCTTGCCTGCACGCTGAGCAGCTTGAAGTTGGGATTGCCTTCGATCGCGAGTTCCAGGCGCGTCGTGCTCGGGATGACGTCGAGCTGGCCGGCCTGCAGCGCCAGCACCTGCGCCTGCTCGTCGTCGAAAAACTTGATCTCGACCCGGTCGGGCAGCGCCTTGTCGCCCCAGTAGTCCTCATTGCGCACGAAGCTGGCGCCTTGCTTGGGACGGAAGGATTCCAGCTTGAACGGACCCGTGCCGTTGAAATTCTTCTCGAAATCGCCGGCATAGTCGGCCGGCAGGATCACGGCATTGTAGACGTCTGAGGAGACATAGAAGGGGAAGTTGCTGTTTGGGCCGTCGAGATCGAAGGCGACGGTTTCGTCGTCGACCAGCTTGGCGCCGCCCTTGGACAGGATGCCCTTGTAGGCCGACAGGGCCGACGAGCCGCTGGCCGGATCGACCAGCCGCTCGAAGCTCGCCACAACATCCCTAGCGGTGACCGCGCGACCATCGTGGAATTTCACCCCTGGCCGCAATTTGAAGGTCCAGCGACTGGCCGTCTCGTTTGCCTCCCAGGACAGAGCGAGCTTCGGCTGCAGACCATCCTTCGGATCGTCGAGGATCAGATACTCGCCGACCTGGCTGATCACCCCGATGCTGGCCGGATCGGTCACCGAAACCGGATCGATCGCCTTGGTCGGCTGGCCGAGCCCGACGCGAACCGTGCCGCCGGCAGCCGTCGCGGCGCGTGCGCCTCCAAGCCCCTGCGAGGCGGCAAAGCCGGTCAGGCCGAGCAGTGCGGCGTATTTCAGGAGATCGCGGCGCTTGAGAAAGCCGCCCTGATATTCGTCGACGGCGACATTCCAGATGTCCCCCGACAGGTTGCGAACTGCGTCGATATCTCTGCGTTTGGTCATGTTAAACCCCTGCTCTGAAATGAAGATTGAAAAGCTATGCGACGGGTTCGCCGTCGAGATGGATGCGGTCGACGGCCTGCGGATAGAAGGCGATGAGCCCTTTGATCTTCGGCATTTCCTCTATCGGATCCCGGTAGCTCCAGGCGATGTCCGGGCGCACCGTTCCGTCGCTCAGCAGGCCGGACCAGTAGGAGGCGATGCCCTTGTAAGGACATCGCGTCGTTGTGACGGACGCCGTCAGCCGCTCCAGCCGGATGTCTTCCGCCGGCAGATAGAAACGCGTCGGCAGATGCGTCTCGAACAGCAGAACCGGACGGTGGCTGTCGGCGATTGGCTCGCCGTCGAACCAGATTTGCACATGGCTGGAGCTCTGCAGCACATCGATGCGCGCATACGGGTCTCGAGCGTGGACGAAGACTTCTTCATCCTCCTCGAACCACTGGTCGACGGCCTTCCAGGTGAAGGCGATGCGGCCAGCCAGCGGCGACAGGTTTTCATCCGGCGGCGAAACGAACGCCCAGGCCGCGTTGGCGCTGCGCCTGTCACCGGTATCAATATCCCAATAGGCTGTCTCGCCACCGACCGGATGCGGTTCGCGATGCAATGAGGGTCTCAGCACCGACGGGTCGACCGCTGACGGCGGGAAGAAATAGATCGGCAGGAAATGGTTGGAGCGCAACACCAGCACGTTGCGGCTGTCGGCGATGGTGCGGCCGCCGAATTTGACACGCACGCGCTTGGGGCTGTGCAGGACATTGACGAGCTGCGGCGCGGTGGCTTCGCGGGGCTGCAATCTTGGTGCAACGGTCATGATCGTTCTCCCGGCCTGACGTCAGGACACCGCGCGCGCATTGTCGCGCTGTTCGGCGAAGCGATTGGCTGGTCGCGCCAGGCCGAAGCGGTCGCGCAACGTTCCCGGCGCGTATTCGAGGGGGAATACGCCGCGCCGCTGCAGCTCCGGAACCACCTGTTCGGCGAAATTCACCCAGTCCTCGGGCAGCAGCGGGAACATCAGGTTGAAGCCATCGGCGGCACCCGAAACGAACCAGTCCTGCAATTGGTCGGCGATCTGTACCGGCGTGCCGGCGACGGTCGGCACCGAACCGCTGTTGGCAAGCTTGCGGGCGATCTCGCGCAGGCTGAGATTCTGCTTCGCCCACTGCTTGACCCGGTTGAGCGACGTGCGTCCGCCATTGAACGTGCTCTCGTCCGGCAGAGGCGGCAATGGCCCGTCCGGCGGGAACAGCGACAGGTCCAACCCGCTCCAGCTGGACAGAAGGTCGATGCCGACCTGATCGGGAAGCAAGGTCTGCAGATATTCCTGCTTTTCCCGGCCTTCCGCCTCGGAGGCGGCGACAACAGGCAGGATGCCGGGCAGGATCTTGAAGCTCTCCGGCCGCCTGCCGTGGCGGGCCAGCCGCTCGTTGATATCCTGACGGTATTTGATGCCATCCTCCTTGGTGCTGTAGATGGCGAAGTGCGCATCGGCCTGGGCGGTGGCGAAGTTCTTGCCGTCTTCGGAGGATCCGGCCTGGACGATCAGCGGATGACCTTGCGGCGGCCGCGAGACGTTGAGCGGCCCGCGCACCTTGAAATGCTTGCCCTTATGGTCGATGGGGTGGACCTTGTCGGGATCGGCGAAATAGCCCGACGCCTTGTCGATCAGCAGCGCCTCGTCTTCCCAACTGTCCCACAGCGCTTTGACGATATCGAGGAATTCGGCCGCGCGCTCATAGCGGAATGCATGTTCGATATTGCCGTCGCGGCCGAAATTGCGCGCCTCCTCGTCCATAGCCGAGGTGACGACGTTCCAAGACGCCCTGCCCTTGCTGATATGGTCGAGCGACGCGAACATGCGCGCCACATTGTAGGGCTCGCTGTAGGAGCTCGACGCCGTGGTGATCAGGCCGATATGCTTGGTCACGCCGGCTAGCGCCGACAACAGCGTCAGCGGTTCGAGGCGGGCATTGGCATAGTGGGCAACGCCGCTCTTGACCGAATCCCAGATCGACACGTGGTCGGCGACGAAGATGGTGTCGATCCTGGCGCGCTCGGCCGCCTGCACGAGATCGCGGTAGAACTCGAAGTCCAGCACTTCCCGGCCCGGTGCCCGCGGATGGCGCCACGACATTCGATGATCGCCCTGCGGGTTGAAGAAGAATGCGCTGAGGATCATGTGGTCTCGAGCCATGCCGGCCTCCTTCCAGATCTGCTCCGGAGACCGTCGCGCTGCTTCGGCAGGCGGCGACAATCTCTGCTGATCCGAGAAAGGTAGATTGCGCTCCGGCTTAATCCGAGTAATTTTATAGAGATAATGCGTTGCGAAAGCGGAAGCGATTGCCCTCGATCGCAGCCCGCGAAGAAAGTGGTTTCAAGTCCCCATGTCCTCCTCGGTTCTGAACGTCGACCAGCTGTCCATCGCCTATGACGGGCACAAGGGATCGCATCCCGCCGTCAGCGGCGTGTCGCTGCATATAGGCGAAGGCGAAGCGCTCGGCCTGGTCGGCGAGTCGGGATCTGGGAAAAGCTCGGTGGCGCTCGCCATCCTGCGCTATCTGCCGAAGAATGCCCGCATGGCGGTGTCAGCGCTCGAATTCCAGGGCCGGGAAATCCGCGACCTCTCCGCCGAGCAGCTGCGCCAGCTCCGGGGAAATCACATCGCCGCCGTCTACCAGCATCCGGGCGCGGCCCTCAATCCGAGCATGACGATCGGCCGGCAGATCACCGAAACGATCATGCGGCACCGCCCGGTTCGCCCCGACGAGGCGCGCGAGCGTGCCGCGGAACTGCTCGGACGGGTCCGCGTCGGCCATCCGGAGCGTGTGCTGGATCTCTATCCGCACGAATTGTCCGGTGGCATGCAGCAGCGCGCCAACATCGCCATTGCGATTGCGCTCGATCCGTCGCTGCTGGTGCTGGACGAGCCAACGACGGCGCTCGATGCCAGCGTCCAGTCCGAGATCATCGCCATCCTGCATGACCTTCGCAAGGATCACAAAACCAGCATCCTGCTGATCAGCCACGACATCCATATGATCCGCTGCTCCTGCGACCGTGTGGCGGTAATGCAGGAGGGCACGGTGGTCGAGAGCGGCGCCGTCGGCGATGTATTCGACAACCCCTCTCATGCCTACACAAAGGCGCTCATCGCCTCGATCCCGGCGCTCAACTACACCAAGCGGGACGGAAGACTGGCGGAGACGGACGGCATGCCAGCGCACCCCACAGCCCAAGGCGAAGACGCCGGCTTGCCAAAAGAACGCCGGATCGCGATCGCCTGCAAAGGCATCAGTCATGCCTTCGGCAGCCAGCCAGTGCTGCACGGCATCGATCTCGACATCGGCCAAGGCGAAACCTTCGGGCTGATCGGCGAGTCCGGTTCCGGCAAGTCGACCCTGGCACGCATCGTCACCGGCCTGCAGACGCCCAGCGCCGGATCGGTCGAGCTGTTCGGCAGAACGGTCGCGCCGCGCGTCGAGAAGAGAAACCTTGCCGAACGCCGCGACGTGCAGATGGTCTTCCAGTCGCCGGATCGCACGCTCAACCCGCGCCAGCGGATCGGCAGGATCCTTGGCCGCCCGTTGCGGCGGCTCGCCGGGCTGCGCGGCAGTGAGGTGAGAGCGCGCGTCAGCGACCTGCTGCAATCGGTCCGCCTCGCCGGCGCCACGGCCGAGCAGAAATCGCGGTCGCTTTCCGGCGGACAACGGCAACGGGCGGCGATCGCGCGCGCCTTCGCCGGCGTGCCGAAGGTCGTCGTGCTCGACGAACCCACCTCCGCACTCGACGTCTCGGTCCAGGCGACAGTGCTCAACCTGCTCAACGACCTGCAGCGCGACAAGGACACCACCTATCTGTTCATCAGCCACGACCTCAGGGTGGTGCGCTACATGGCCGACAGAATTGGCGTGCTCTATCGCGGCCGCTTGGTCGAGACAGGCTCATCCGACCAGATCTTTCGCGGCCCGAACCACCCCTACACCGCACTGCTTCTGGCGGCATCTTCCGATGAGGCCGCGCCAAAGCTTTCCGCTTCGGTCGAGACAGAGGCCACCGGCATCCCGAACACGGGATGCTCCTTCGCCGACCGCTGCCCGCTGGTCCTGCCCGACTGCAGAAAGGCAGAGTCGCCCGCTAACGAGGTCGCGCACGGCCACCGGATCGCCTGCTGGCGGCACAGCCAGGGTTTTTGAGCGGCTCAACAGCAGCCCGAAGGCCCGCGGCAGCTCGGTTTTAGCGGCAGGCGCGATGCGATGCCGGGATTGTCGCAGCATTGGAATCCAGCTTGCAAAAGCCATCTTTTGAGGCCAGCCTAGACGGATGATGGCACGCCGGTCGCCAAAACATATTCTTGTCATGCTGCTCGCGGTATTCCTGACCGCCGGGTTCAGCCTGTCTGCCGCTCAGGCGAGCGTCATGTCGGCGAAGATGATGATGACGACTGGCAGCGGCATGCCTGCCGGCACCGGCATGGCCAGGATGGCCGACACCGCCATGAATGGCGATTGTAGCGCGTGCCTCAAGGGCGCCGCCGACAGTGGCAAATCGATGCATTGTCCGCCGACCTGCGTCGCACCGGTGCTCGCGGTGTTGCCGCTCGAGTTCGCGGCGATGACTTTGACCCGGGCATCGCTGCCGTCGGCACTGCCGACCCCGTTCCTTCATGGGCGAAGTTCCTTGCCCGACCCATTCCCTCCCAAATCCACCGATCTCGTCTGACGCAGTTTCAGCCGCCTCGCGGCTGACTTCTGGCGTTTGATTACCGCTGGCGCTTTGCGCCGGCGAGCACACGGCAACTCGACGTCGAGAGGCTCGCCGTCGATCGAGATCGCAAAGGGCTTGAGAGTGAGTATCGATTTCAGTCATTCCATTTCACGCCGCAGGTTTGTCCTCGCGGCGGCGGGCGTTGCGGCGGCCACCGTAGTGCGCCCCGTATCGTCGATGGCATCCGCCGTCGATGAGCGCCGCATAAGGATGGCGCCGGGCCAGGCCATGTTCACCGGCGCTAGCGGTCCGCTTACGCCTGTCTGGACCTATGATGGGACGGTCCCAGGCCCGGTGCTGCGCTTACGCCAAGGCCAGCCCGCCCGTATCGTCGTCGAGAACGGATTGAACGAGGACACGACAGTCCACTGGCATGGCATCCGCCTGCAAAACGCCATGGACGGCGTGCCCGGCCTGACACAGCCGCCGATCAAGCCGGGGACAGATTGCGTCTATGAATTCACGCCGCCCGACGCCGGCACCTTCTGGTACCATCCGCATGCCAACAGCCTCGTGCAGCTCGGCCGCGGGCTGGCCGGCGTCCTCGTTGTCGAGGAGACCGAACCTGTCGCCGTCGACCGCGACCTCCTGTGGTTGCTGCAGGACTGGCGGCTTGCCGACGACGGGCAGATGGCCCTCGGCTTCGGCAGCGCGATGGACGCGGCGATGTCCGGCCGCGTCGGCAACGTCGTCACCATCAACGGCACGGCGCCGGCCGACCAGAGCGCAAGGGCGGGCGAACGCGTCAGGCTGCGGCTGGCCAATGCCTCGCTCGCCCGCATCATGGCGTTGCGCTTCGAAGGCCACCGCCCGGTCGTCGTGGCGATCGACGGCCAGCCCTGTGATCCGCACGAACCGGATGACGGCCGTCTTGTTCTGGCACCCGCCATGCGCATCGATGTCATGATCGACACGCAGGGCGACCCGGGCAAGCGTTACGCGGTGATCGACGACTTCTATGACGGTCTCGCCTATACGCTGACCACGCTTGCCTATGACAGCGCATCGCCGCTTCGGACCCATCCTCTCGACACGCCGCTTGGCCTGCCGCGCAACCCGTTGCAGCAACCCGATCTCGCAAGCGCCGAACGTCAGGAGATCGTCCTGCAGGGCGGCATGATGGGTGGCGGCAAGCTCGCCGGCGTCGGCGGCATGATGGGCATGGCGACACCCGGCATGAAGGGTGGCGCGGCCTGGGCGATCAACGGCATGTCGATGACCGGTGACGGCCACGCCGGCATGGCGCCGCAGTTCACCTTGCCGCGCGGCGCAACCTGTCATCTCACCATGCGCAACGAAACCGCCTGGTGGCACCCGATGCACATCCACGGCTTCAGCATGCTGGTGCTTGCGCGCAACGGTTCGCCGGTGACGCACCGGCAATGGCAGGACACGGTGCTGCTCGCCCCCAAGGACACGATCGAATGCGCTTTCGTCGCCGACAATCCAGGCGACTGGATGCTGCACTGCCATGTCGCCGACCACCAGATGGCCGGCCTCATGACGGTGTTTCGAGTGACCTGATTTTCTCGTCAAACAACGTCAAGACAACAAGGAGAACTGCGATGAAACTGACTTACTCCCTCGCCGCCTTAGCGGTCGCGATCGCCATGCCGCTGCCAGCTGTCGCGGCGACCATCAACGCGGTGATGTACAAGAACCCGCAATGCAGCTGCTGCGAATCCTATGCCAACTATCTGGAACACAACGGCTTCAAGGTCGACATCAAGCCGGTCAACAACCTGTCCCAGATCAGCAGCGATGCCGGCGTGCCGGCCGACCTCGAAGGCTGCCACACGCTGATGGTCGACGGCTATGTCGTCGATGGCTTGGTGCCGGTCGATATCGTCAAGAAACTGCTGACGGAGCGGCCCGCCATCACCGGCATCACGCTAGCCGGCATGCCGACCGGCGCTCCCGGCATGGGTGGCGAGAAGGCCGGCCCGTTCATCGTCTACGCCTTCACCAAGGACGGCAAGGCGCCCACCGTCTACGCGACGGACTGAAAGGCAACCGCGATGTCTGCCGATATGTCGGATTGCCCTGCCCGAACCTGGCTCGCCATGATGTTCCGGTCCTTCGCACGGCCTCGTGTCCTGCTTTTGCGCCATTTCGCATACAAGGACATGAGTTTGTGCTAATATACAATGGCCATGCACCTTCGTGCGTGACCAACCAATGGGAGGATGCAATGAAAACCATAAATCGCAGGTCTGCAATTGCTCTCGGTGTGACGGCCGCCGCGATTACGCCTCTGTTCACCCTGGCGGCATCCGCGAAGGTCAAGAAATACGGCCCGAAGGAAGGCAAGGAGATTGCGCCCGGTGTAAGGGTGGTGGAGGTCGGCACCGGCGACTCCGACATCGCCGCTTACAAGAGCATCGCGATCGTCGATGTGGTGTTTCAGCCCGGAGCGCACGCTTCCGCGATGATGATGGACAACGACATGGTATGCACCATCACTTCAGGCGCGTTCACCATCAAGAAGGCAGACAAGGAATTCAAGCTCAAGACGGGTGACATGTACACCTGCGCCAAGGGCAAGACCGACGAGGCGACGAATACAAGCAAAGAGGTCGGCGTGCATCGTATCGCCGTCCTGATACCTGCGTAGCAGTTGGAGTTCCGGCCGGACAGGCGGCTTGCATGCTGTCCGGCCGTCGTTTGCGTATCGCCGGGTGCTAGCCTCGTCCGGCATGATTGGGCCTACCACAAGCGCCTACGCCATTTCGGAGCGTTTTGAACCCTCGCGGATGGCCTTGTGCACGCCGCGCTGCAGATCCATGAATGCAGGGCTTTCCATCACCTCTTCGCGGCGCGGGCGCTCGATATCGACGTTGAAGGTCTGGGTGATGCGGCCCGGGCCGATGCCCATGACGACGATGCGGTCCGACAGATAGACGGCCTCCTCCACATCATGGGTGACAAACAGGACGGTCAACCTGTGTTCCTCCCAGATCTGGGTGAGCAGTTCCTGCATCTGGTGCCGGGTCAAGGCATCGAGCGCGCCGAAGGGCTCGTCCATCAACAGCATCTTGGGCCGGTAGGAAAGCGCGCGCGCAATGGCGACGCGCTGTTTCATGCCGCCCGAGAGTTCGGCCGGGTAGCGGTCGGCGCTGTCGGACAGCTTGACGAGTTCGAGATGCTCCAGCGCGATCCTGCGGCAGGTCGGGCGATCGTAGCCGGCGGCCTTGAGGGCAAACTCGATGTTCTGCCGCGCCGTCAGCCAGGGAAGCAGCGTGTAGGACTGGAAGACGACGCCACGGTCGAGACCCGGCTGCAGGATCGGCGCGCCGTCGATGCTGAGATCGCCCGCGTCGAAGTCCTGCAGTCCGGCAACGATCGACAGCAGCGTGCTCTTGCCGCAGCCCGACGTACCGACCAGGGACACAAACTCGTTGTCGGCAAGATCGAGGTTGATATCGCGCAGCACTTCCGTGCGCCGTTCGCCCGTGCCGAAGCTCTTGCGGAGGCCGGCGATCCGCAATTTGGGGAAACTCATCGGCTGGACCTCATTGCGAGCGGCCCTCTTGCTTGAACAGCACCTTCTCCAGCGCCTTCATCACCTGGTCGGTGATGAGGCCAAGCAGGCCAAGCAGCAGGATGTAGCCGATGATCGTGTTGGTCTGGAAATAGCGCTGCGACACGGTGATGCGATAGCCGAGCCCCGAAGTCGCGGCGACAAGTTCGGCCAGCACCAGCCAGGTCCATGCCCAGCCCAGGCTGATGCGCAGCGTATCCCAGATACCCGGCAAGGCGCTGGGGACGACGATGCGCGTCAGGATCTTGCGATCCGGCAGGCCGAGTGTGCGCCCAAGGCCGATGAAATCGGTGGGAACCCGTTTGACGTTGTCCATGATCATAAGGACCTGCTGGAAGAAGGTGCCGATGAAGATGATCAGGAACTTCTGCGAATCTCCGGTGCCGGCCCAAAGAATGGAGAGCGGCACGAAAGCGACGACCGGCATGTAGCGGATGAAATCAACCAGCGGCTCGATGGCCGCTTCCCAAGAACGGAAACTGCCAATCAGAACGCCGATCGGTATCGACAGTACCGAGGCGATGAGGAAGCCGATGGAGATGCGATACATCGAGGCTTTGAGGTCCAGCCACAACGTGCCGTCGGCAGCGAGCTTGGCGATCTGCGTCGCGACGCTGCCCGGCGAAGGCAGGAAGATCGGCTTTACCAACCCCAGTCCGGTCGCCGCCCACCAGGCAAGGCCCAGCCCAACGAACACGGCCACCGCGATGATCAGAAAGCGCGACCTGGCGATGGGCACGCCGATCCCGGAGGATCGGCGGCGCCTCGCCTGTTTCGCGATCGGTCCTGGCGCCGGTCGCTCCCCGGGCATCTGTGTCACCACCGCGATCCGGCCTTGATCATTCCGCCGCCTTGACGAAGGACGGGTCGATCATCTGCTCCGGCGTCACATCGGCCTGCAGCAGCTTGGCGTTCTTGGCGGCGGCTTCGACATCGGCGAAGGTCTTGGTGGTGAAGTCGCCGGTGAGCGCCGTCTTGTTTTCGGCCAGCGAGTAGTAGCGCACGCCGTCAAAGGCGGTGTTGAGGTCCTTGACGTCCGAACCGACAGCCTTGGCGATGATGGCGCGGCCGCCGGGCGTATCAGCATTGTAGTCCTTGAGCGCTGCGTCCCAGCTCTTGATCATGGCCAGCACCTGGCCGGGCCGCGACTTGATCACCTCGTCACGCACCACCAGCACGTCGCTGATCAGGCCGGGATCCTCGCCGGCGGTGAACAGAAGCTTGAGGTCCTTGTTCTGCGCCATGGCGACGGTGAGGTACGGTTCATAAGTCACCGCGACCGGCACCTGACCGGCGATCAAGGCGCTGCCGGCATCGGACGCCGGCATCGGGACCGGCTTCACATCGTCGATCGACATGCCGTTCCTGGCGAGCGCGTATTTGAGCAGGATGTCGCTCGTCGTGCCTTCCTCGAAGGCGACCTGCTTGCCCTTAAGGTCCGCGATGGAGGTGACGTCCTTGCCGGCGATGATGGCGTCGGCGGTCATGGAGACGTCGAGCAGCAGCACGATCTTCACCGGCAGGCCGGCCGCAACCA
Source organism: Mesorhizobium sp. M0518 (assembly GCF_040321125.1). Classification (NCBI taxonomy): domain Bacteria; kingdom Pseudomonadati; phylum Pseudomonadota; class Alphaproteobacteria; order Hyphomicrobiales; family Phyllobacteriaceae; genus Mesorhizobium; species Mesorhizobium sp. M0518. Next base: position 14,698 of record NZ_JAMYQY010000033.1, on the reverse strand, counting down.
TGCCCATCGCCGTGTGGGTGGCGATGTTGGCGGCGTCGAGCTGGCCGCTTGCAAGTGCTGCATTGATGTCCTTGTCCTCGGCGAAGTTGACGATCTGGACGTCGCTCAGCCCGTTTGTCTTGAACAGACCCTTGGCCTCGGCGACATGCCACTGGCCATAGCCGAGCCAGGGCTCGATGCCGATCTTGAACGCTCCTGCCTCGGGCGTGGTGGGAATGGCCGCATCGGCCGCGTAGGCTGCCGGGGCGGCGGCGAGTCCGATGGCGGCGGCCATCACGAGCGCGCGAAACTGTCCTGTTAGGTTACGCATCATCTTTGTTCCCCTTGATGATCAGACCGCTTTTTCTAGCTGAGGTAGCCGGTCTGGTGAGACTGCGGGTTTCTGCTCTTGCGGCACTGTGCCTCGGCGTCTTACCTGCCACTTCATGGTGAAGTGCGAGGATATTTCAGCGTCAGCGGGAGCGGATGTCAAGGCTAAAATACATACATGCATATACAAGTTGGAAAGACTCAATTTCCCACCTTGGCCGGATCGATCCGGTCGAGGAAACCTGTCACCCGATCGGCTCCGGCAACGGGTTCGCTGCCGACCATGACCGCGACTGAGAAGGCAATGAGGGAGGAGACCGGCGTGTGGCTGCGCGCGCCAGCCCGCAGGTTCATAACCAGCGTCGGCGACAGGAAAAGACCGGCTCGCAGCACCGCGCGCCAATCGGCCGGCAGCATGCCGCGCCGTTTGAGCTCCAGCAGCAATGGCCGCCACAGCGCTGTCGCCTTGACCTCCAGCAGGTCGCGGCGGACGAGGCTCAGGTCCCAGTCCGTGTCGACATGGAGCAGATTTCCGTCCAGCCGCGCCTGGGCGCGAAAAGCCTCTGTCGCGGTCGCCGGATCATAGAGCCAGAACGGGTGGGCGAAGATGTTGTGGAACGTCGCCTTCACCTCGGCCAGCAGCGTCGGGATGTGCGAGCCGGCAAAGGCGGGATCGAAGAAGGACAGCTCCGCCCTCCCCCCCTTCGCCGTGTACCAGACATTGGCGTTGTGGGCGTCGCCATGCGCGACCACGCCGCCGGCATCGGCAAGGCGGTCGGGCCGTAAGCGCACAGCCGCGGCATCGAAAAGCTCACCGATGCTGTCGGTGTACTGCTGGTCGTTGATGACGAATTTCAGCCGGGAAAACCGATCCCAATCCAGCTCGGCACCGGGAAAGACGAACGGCTTGCCGACATAGAAATCGGCCAGCCTTCCGCCTGGTGACAAGCGTGTCTCGGCATCGATCAGCCGCTCATGAAACAGCCTGTGGATCGGCTCCGCCGCCACGTCCTCGACAGTGACGGGATGCAGCGTCTCGAGATAGACCTTGAGCAGCCTGGCCGACAGGTCGCGCTCGGCAAGAACGGCTTCTTGCCGCTTGCAGGCATCGTCCTGCCCATCCAGCGCGAACAGCACATCCGAAAATCTTGGATCCGTGCGGCGGCGATAGACAAGGATCTGCTCGCCTGGTTGGGCAGACATATGCACGGGTTGGTCGACCGGCAGGCCGGCGCGCGACAGAATCTCGGCGCGGTAATACTCGCCCGTCATCGCCTCTTCCCGCTCCTCCTGATGGAACTTGAAGAAGTAGGCCTTGCCATCGTCCTCGAAGAAGCCGTTCAACGAATTGAGGCTGTACTTGTCGAAGTTGATGCGCACATTGCGGGGGGTCATCGCGAACAGGTCGCCCAGCAATGCCGCCAGCGCGCTTTGTGCTTCGGCAACATCATGCTGCGCGAGTGCCCGGATCCGCGCCGTGCGGCTCAGTGCCGGCGTCATCTGTCGCTCCTTCCAGCCAGTTCGTTCGCCGAGGGCGAAACCGTTTTCATCGATACATGTATATACATTGGCAGCGGGGCCGCTCCGACTTGCATTCGACCTGCTTCCGTTAGCTGCTTTTTGAAGGTGAATAGCGGCTGCCGAGCGAGTAGCGGCTGCCGGCATAAGTCAGCTTGCTGATCGTCGCCACCACCGCGCCTGTCCATGTCCGGCGGTGCAGGAAGAGGCAGCAGGCGCCGACATCGATGCCCAGATGCCGCGCCGTCTCGGCATCCGCCGGGATGGCGGAAATGATATGCTCGACCTCGGTCACCGGGGTTTTCTGCATGAGGTAGTCATAGGTCGCCGTCTTCGAAAAATCCTGCTTGTCATAGTCGGGGATGAGGCTCGGATTGACGAAGCGCTCTTCCAGTTGCACCGGCAAATCATTCTCGAAATTGACGACGACAGAATGATAGATCGGGACGCGCTTTGCGAACTCGAACGACAGCGCCAGCTCCTTTGTCGGCATGATGGTTTCGAGGACGAGGACTTCGGAACGATGCCTGTTGCCGCGCTCGACGATCTCGGCTGCGATGTTGTTGATCTCGATCAGTGTCGATTGCGGCCGCGGTGGCGCGATGAAAGTTCCCACACCTTGCAGACGGATCAGGAACCCGGCCGAGGTCAACTCTCTGAGCGCCCGGTGAACCGTCATCCGCGACACGCCGAGTGAAGCCACCAACTCATTCTCGGACGGCAGCTTGCGATCCTTGCCCCACCGGCCCGTTCCGATGTTGGCCAGGATGTAGTCCTTCACCTTCTCGTAGAGAGGGCTGGCCGTGTCAGGCAAAGTGACCATTTCCAAAGTCCTTTCCGGCGATTCATCGGAAATCACGACCGCTCGACAGGTTGCCGCATGCGGATGATTGTTTTCAAGCCGTCGCTGTGTCCCGCCAACAGCCGCTCATAGGCAGCCGGAATGTCATCCAGGCCAATCTCCTGGTCGATCAGCGCCAACAGCGGTTCGCTGAGCTCACCTAGCATCCGCACGGCCTCGGGCAGCTCATCGGCAAAGGCGTGGCATCCCAGCAACCCGATTTCGCGTTCGACCAGCGTATTGGGATCAATGTTGAGGCGGCCGTGAAAGATGCCCACCATGGCGATCGTGCCGCCGGGATCGAGAACGCCAAGCAACTGGTTGAGCGCCGCGACGCTGCCGGTCGCCTCAATGGCCGCGAGCAGCGGGGCATTGGCGGTTGCGGCGGCAACGGCATCCCGGTTCAGATCGACCATCGTGGCACCCGTCACCCGCGCCACCCGGGCGCAGCGGCTCTGGTTGCGGTCGGCGACGAGCACGATGCCGGCGAAGGTCCGCGACAGCAGCAGCGCGGCAAGACCGCCGATGGGCCCGCAGCCGACGACCAGCACCGCGCCTGCCGTTTTCGGCAGCCGCCGCACCGCATGCAACGCCACCGCCAGCGGCTCGGCCATCGCCGCGACCCGCTCGTCGAGCCCGGCATCGATGATATGCAAGAGCCGTGCGGGCAGCACCGCCTGTTCGGCAAACCCACCGTCGCAGATCTCCCCCACAAAGCCCAGCGACGCACAGAGATGCCGCCTGCCGGCATGACATTGCGCGCAGTCTCCGCACCAGAACCGTGAATCGGCAACCACCCTGTCACCGACGGCGACGCTATCAACGCCTGCGCCGATGGCGGTCACCGTGCCGGCCAGTTCATGGCCGGCCGTCGACGGCGACCGGCTTATCCATTGCCCCGTGCGGAAATTGTGCAGATCAGAACCACAGATGCCGGCGGCATCGACCCTCAGCTTCACCCAGCCCGGATCCGGCGCGCCTGGCGGAGCGATGTCCTCGACACGCAGGTCACCAGGTTGATACAGTCGAGCAGCCCTCATCGCGATCGTTTCCGCTCAGCCGGCGAGATAGCGGTCGCGGATTTCCGAGACCGCGTTCTCGTGCGAACTGAAGCCCTCATAGCGGGCAAGCCTGCGGGCATGCAGAGCGAGTTCCGGATAGGCCGCCGAGGTGACATAGCCGACCGACGAGCGCTTGACGAAATCCGTCACCGAAAGCGGGCCGTAGGTCCGCGCCCACCGGCTGGTCGGCAGCACTGCATTGGGTCCAAGGACGAAGTTGGCAAGGGTCACCGGCGTATGCGGTCCCATGAGGATTTCGGCCGCCTCGGTGATGCGTCCGAGATGGGCGAACGGCTCCGTCGACAGGATCTCGAGATGTTCGGGCGCATAGTCGTTGATGAAGCGGTAGCTGTCTTCCAGCGATGCGGTCAGCACGATGCCGCCGCGCTTGCCGGTCAGCACCGCGCGCGAAAACTCCACACGCTGCTCGGTCATCCGCGACCAATGCTCGGGAAGTGCGGCGAGTGCTGCTTCTGCGATCTTGCGGCTGTGCGTCACCAGATAGGCCGAGGAATCTGGCCCGTGCTCGGCTTCGATCAACAGGTCGAGCGCGGCAAGCCCGCCGTCGACGCTGTCATCGGCAAAGATAATCGCTTCCGACGGGCCCGCCGGAAGGCCTGTGTTGATGACCGATGACAGCACGCTCTTGGCCGCCACCACCCACGGGCTGCCGGGACCGACGATCTTGAGTGCGGGCTTCACCGTCTCGGTGCCGTAAGCGACGGCGGCAACTGCCTGGGCGCCGCCGCATTTGTAGACCGTGCCCACGCCGGCGAGACGCGCGGCGACGAGCGTTGCCGCGTCCACCGAACCATCCGATGTCGGCGGCGTCACGATGGCAATCTGCGGCACGCCGGCAATCACCGCCGGCACCGACGTCATCATCGTCACCGACGGGAAAGCGCCCTTGCCGCGCGGCACGTAGAGCGCAACGGATGCGATGGGCGTGTACCTGTCCCCGGCATAGGCGCCCGGCCGGACTTCCTTGAGCCACATCGTCTCCGGCTTCTGCTCCTCATGGAAGCGCCTGATGTTGTCGATGCCGAACTGGATGCTCTCGACGACGTCCCTTTCCACCTTGTCGAACGCCGCATCGAACTCGGCTTCCGACACCTGCAGTTCGCCCTCGGCGACATTGGCCTTGTCGAGTTCCCCGGCGAAGCGGATCAAGGCGGCGTCGCCTTCGTCCTTGACGGCCTGGATGATCGGCCGGACCTTCTCAACGAAGACCGTCAGATCGGCCTCGGCGCGCTTCAGCAGACTGGCGCGCTGGTCGGCATCGATGGATGACAGATCGTGGAAGCTGATGTCGGACATGATTGCTCGTCTCCTGGAACTCTTGGAACGCAATGACGGTTGGCCCGTGGATGGCCATAGTTCTGCGGGTCGACAAGCCGACCGGGGCAAGGATCAAAGCCGTCGAGAGGCTTCACTCAGGCAAAAGTATATACATGTATGTATGATGGTCGCCAGCAATTTTTCCATCATCCTTCCCGTCGAAACTGCGGAGGCAAACCTGCCTCATCAGATCGAGGCGAGAAAGCCGCCATCGACCGGAATGGACTGGCCGGTTATGTAGGCAGCCGCATCCGAAGCGAGGAACACGGCGATGCCGTGCAAGTCGTGGAGATCACCGAAACGCCGCTGCGGGATCTTGGCCAGCATGGAGTGCTGCCATGCCTCGTCGCTGTAAAAAACGTCGGTCATCGCCGTCCTGAAATAGCCCGGCGCGATGGCGTTGACCCTTATGCCAAGCTCCGCCCACTCCGCCGCAAGGGCGCGGGTCATGCCGAGCAGGCCCGACTTCGACGAGCCATACGGCACCGCGGTGGGGATTCCGACTTCGGATGTCAGCGAGCACAGATTGATGATGGCACCAGGGCGTCCGGCGTCGCGCATCTGCCGCGCGGCGGCCTGGGCGCAGAAGAACGCTCCCTTGAGATTCGTGTCGACGATCCTGTCCCACAGCGCCTCGTCGACATCGAGCGAGGGCCGCACCTCCTCCACGCCGGCATTGTTGACGAGAATGTCGAGACCGCCAAGCAGGCTGGCAGCCTCTGCGGTTGCTGCCCGGCAGCGGCCGACATCGGTGACGTCGAGAGCGATGGCGTGCGCCACTCCGCCGGCGGCGCGGATGGCTGCCGTGGTGGCCTCCAGCGAGGCCAGGCTGCGCGCCGTGACCGCGACGTCTGCGCCGGCAGCACTCAGCGCCTCGGCGATGCTGCGCCCGATGCCCCGGCTTGCACCGGTGACAAGCGCCTTCCTGCCGGAGAGATCGAAGAGAGAAGCGTTGCGCATGTGATCCTCCTGATCGGTGTCGGTTTCCGCTTCAGCGTCGAGACTATCAGATCAAGTTGCATATACAAGCATATACAAACTGTTTGGGCTACGGTACGGATGACGAAATCCACCGCAGAGGAGCCCGCCCTTGTCGAAAGCCTCGGATATGGTCCGTACCGAAGTCAACCGCCTGTCGCCCTACAATTCCGGGCTGACAATTGACGAGGTCATGGAGCGATACGCACCGGCCAGAATCGCCAAACTGTGCTCGAACGAAAACCCGCTCGGGCCCAGCCCGACCCTCGCCACGACGATGCATGCCGGCTCCGAGATGTTCCGCCTCTATCCGGACCCTGCCGGGCGCAAGCTGCGCCAGGCGATCGGCGACAAATATGCCGTCACCGAGGACCAGATTATCCTCGGCAACGGTTCCGAAGACCTTCTCTCCGTCATCAGCCGTGCCGTGTTGCGGCCGGGCGACGCGGTCGTCACGCTCTATCCGTCGTTTCCGCTGCATGAGGACTACGCGACGTTGATGGGCGCTACCGTCAAGCGCGTTGTCGTCAACGACGATCTGACCATTAATGTCGATGCGCTGGTCGAGGCGGCGCGCGAGCGGCCGCGCATGCTGCTGTTCTCGAACCCGATGAACCCGGTCGGCAGCTGGCTCTCCGGCGGCGATCTGTCGAGGGTTCTGGATGCGACGAGCGACGAGACGCTGATCGTCATCGACGAAGCCTATGCCGAATATGCCGAGGGCGACGACTATGCGTCGTCCCTGCCCTATCTCGAAAAGCTGGACCGGCCCTGGATCGTGCTGCGGACCTTTTCCAAGGCGTTCGGTCTGGCCGGATTGCGGATCGGCTTCGGCATCGTCGGTGACCCGGAGCTGCGCGCGCTGCTCGACCGCGTCCGCACGCCTTTCAACGCCAACGGCATGGCCCAAGCCGCCGCACTCGCGGCGCTGGCCGACGACGAACACCTCGCCAGGGTCGTCGCGCTGGCCAGGGCGGAGAGAAAACGCGTCGAGACTTTTCTGGCGAGCAAGGGCCTCGACGTCGCCGCCTCCAGGGGCAACTTCCTGTTCTTCAACTGCCGGCGAGATGCTTCCGTGTTCGTCGAAAGCCTGTTGCGGCAAGGCGTCATCGTCAAGCCGTGGAAGCAGCAGGGTTTTGACACCTATGTGCGCGTCAGCATCGGCTCGGCTGCGGAGAACGACCACTTCATGGCCGTTCTGTCGGAGCTGTTGTGAATACACGCTTTGATCGGGATTCGGAACGGACCAGCCAAATTGACCTGCTCCTTGCGGCAGCGAGGTACCAGTTCGGGCACGATGTCACGCTGCGGCGCAATTCGTCGAATGAGGCAGCAGATTTTTTTGAGCTTCAGGCCGACAGCAGGCCTTAACTTTCGCGGCGTGGGTTTTTACATCTCTGGGGTCTGCAAACGATCGACGCTTGAGGAGGCTCCCTTGCAGCAACCAGATGACATCGCCGCCCGCCGATTGGGCATTCTCATCGAGCAATATGTGGAAGCGCGCAAAAAACGATACGGCTATGTGTCGACCGAGCAGGCCTATCGGGCCATCCGGCAGGTCCTCAAACCCGTCATTCCCGACCGCGAACTCGACGACATGGTCGCCTCGCTTGCCGTGAAGAACGGTCTGGCGGTCGTTTTCGACCGCCAAACCAAAGCGTCCGCCGATGACGTAGCTCCGAGGCCAAGCCCCTAGATCGACGCACATCTGCCGGCGCAGGGCGCCATATCAATACGGGGCCAAACGCATCGTTCGGCCCCGCATCGATGTGCATCGCCGGAGGAACCTGCGATACACCTGCGCCGTGGGCCTGTGTGCCGCAAGCCGACGGGCGTGGCGGCTTCAAGCGGCGGTGCTGACCTGGCCCGGCTCGAGGATCGACTTGACCTTGCCGGCCACCGCGCGTCCCAGATCGGCGTTGTTTGCGGCGGTGAAATGAATTCCGTCGACACCGTCCGTGGTGAGGTAATCGCCGGCATTGAGGAAGTCGATCTTCATGAAATCCGCCATCGCCTTGTACTGCCTGGCCAGATCCCTGGATTTTTCGTGCCCGCCGCCGAACATGCCCTCGAACCACGGATCGGGCATCGGGGTCAGCGGCGGCGGCGCAATGACCAGCGCCTTCGGCGCCGGATAAGGCGTGCCGATGCCGCCGGCACTGGTCAGGATCTGCCCGACCAGTTTCGCCATTCCATTGGCGATCTCATAAGGCGTCCGGCGGAAATAAGACTTGGTGTCGTTGGTGCCGAGCATGACAATGACCAGGTCCAGCGGCAGATGGCTGGCGATGGCCGAGGGCAGATAATTGGCCCCGTTCAGGCGCGGATCGTTGGGGTCGTCGAGACAGGTGGTGCGCGCGCTCAGGCCTTCTTCGATGATATGGTAGCCCGCCCCCAGCGCCGCCGACATCACACCGGTCCAGCGCTGGTCATAGGGGTAGCGGTAGGTCGGCGACCCCTCCTTGACCGGAACCCAGCCCCAGGTCAGCGAGTCGCCGTAGCACATGATGTTTTTTGGCGGTGACATCCATGTTTCTCCATCTGTTTGCAATTGTCTGAACGCCGGCGCACTTGCTTTTCGCCGTCTTAAGTCAGGGGTTTCGCACGCGCACTCCGTAGAAGATCGCCGCGCCGAGGATGATGACGCCCTGCGCGATGAGCTTGCCGGGCTCGTCGATGCCGAGCACCGTCATCACCACGAACAGCAGCGCAAAGCACAGCGCCCCGAAGAAGGGCCCCCAGACGCCGCCGTCGCCACGACCGAAGACGACGCCGCCGAGGATCGTTGCCGCGACCGCCAGGATCGGCAGGTCGAGGCCGACACGGACGCTGCCGACGGCGATCGAACCGGTCTGCACCAGGGCCGCGATCGCCGCGATCAGGCCGGCGAGCGTATGCGCCAGGATGACCGTGCGCTGGACCGGCACGCCGGAAAAATGCGCGGCTTCGGCATTCTCCCCGACCGAGGCGACGTAGCGGCCAAAGACGGTCCGCGACAGAAGCAGCCACACCGAAGCGGTCAGCAGGACCCAGAACAGCACCGGCGTCGGAACCGACAGGAATTTCGTGTTGTAGAGGTCGTTGAACAGCTTCGGCACATCGCCGGGCGGATTGCCGCTCGACAGGAACTGCACCAGCCCTACCAGGATGATGCTGACCGCCAGCGTGACGATGACAGCCGACACCCGCCGGCTCCCTATCATGAAGCCGTTGAACAGGCCGATGACGAGGCCGGTGGCGAGCGCCAGCACGACGAAGAAAGGCATCGACGCGCCGGGGAAAGTGCCCGACGAGATGAAATAGTTGATGAGCAGGATGATGCCGCCGCCGGAGAGGTCGATCGACTTCACCCGCATGACGACGAGCTGCCCCAGCACCAGGATGCCGAGCGGGACGATCTGCCTGACGAAGATACCCATGATGTTGAGGTTGAGCATGTTCGGTCGCGCGATCCACAGCGTCGCCAGCAGCACGAGAAAGACAAAATAGGACGGCGGTATGCGCAGCAGGCGCCGGGCGATCGGATTTGCGAGAACGGCAGCCATCTTTTAGAGCCCCATCTTCTTGCGGGATTGCAGCCCGACCACCGCCAGCAGGATGCCGCCCTTGATCGCGGTCTGGACAAAGGGGGAGACGTTGGCGAGGTTCATGCCATTGGCCAGCAGCGCCATGACCAGCGCGCCGATCACCGTGCCGTGCAGGCTGCCTATGCTGCCGGAGAGCTGGGTGCCTCCAAGGGCGACGGCGGTGACGGTGTCGAGTTCGAAAAGCAGCCCGACATTCGGATCGCCCGACACGATGCGCCCGGCCAGGAAGACACCGGCAACGGCCGCGAAACAGGAACAGACCACATAGGCGAGGATGATGTTGCGACGGTCGGAGACGCCGAAATTGCGGGCAGCACTTTCAGCGCCCGAAGCAATGCCGCCGCCAATCGCAAACAGATGCAGCCCGTATCGCGATCCGTAGAGCAGTTTCCACGCTGCCAGGATCACGACGATGCCCCAGAAAACCGGATAGGGAACGCCGAGGAAACTGCCTGAGACGGCATCGATGACGATCTCCGGCACCGTACCGCCGGACACAGGACGCAGGATGCGCGTGATGCCGAGCACGATGTACTGCGTCGACAGCGTCGCGATGATCGGATGGACGTTGAAACGGGTGATCGCCAGGCCGTTGATCAGCCCGATGAGTGCCGCCAGCACGAAGACCGCCGGGATCAGCACGACAGCCGGCTGATCGAGCGCCAGCACCGCCGTGGTGAAGCTGATGACGGAGCCGACCGACAGATCGAGCCCGCCGATGAGCACGACCACCAACTGTCCGATGGCCGCGATGATCAGCGGCATTGCCTGGGCCACCAGGTTGAAGAGGTTTTCGGCCGTGGCAAATTGTGTCGTCTCGACGGTCAGCCACAGCGAAATGAACAAGGCGACCAGCAGTGGCAGGCCCCACAGGCCTTGCCGCGTGTTCCGGCCACTCAGGATGTTGAACAGCGAGCGAACCATGGCAGCCCCCCTAGTGCTGGCGCGCGGAGCCGCCCGTCAGGGCCGCGTCGAGGATCTTGTGTTCCGTCGCCTGCGCCGCCGGCATTTCGGCAACGATGGTGTCGTCGTGGACGACGTAGATGCGATCGCAGAGCCCGATCAACTCGATCGTCTCGCGCGACAGCACCAGCACGGCGCCGCCCTTGGCGGTAAAGTCGCGCAGCAGGTGGTAGATCTCGGACTTGGCGCCGATGTCGACGCCGCGGGTCGGCTCCTCGACCAGCAGAAGATCGAGATCGGCGGCCAGGTAGCGGCCGAGGAGAACCTTTTGCTGGTTGCCGCCCGACAGGGAGCCGACCGGCGCGGACGGCCCTGCCGCCTTTATGTTCATGACCTCCATCATGCGGGCGATGACGTTTCGATACGGCTGCGCCGGCGCGAGTTCGAATCGCCTCGAATGCAATCCGATGGCGATGTTGTGGGCGATCGGCAAAGCGAGGAAGAGCCCCTCCTCCTTGCGGTCCTCGGGAACGAAGCCGACCCTCAGCTGCTGCAAATGGCGAACGCCTGATGATGCCGGGAGCGGCATTTTCAGCGCTTTGCCGTTGACGGAAATCGTCCCGGCGGAGGGATGATAGCGGCCGATCAGCGATCTCAGGAAGCGCTGCTGGCCCTGCCCCTCCAGTCCGGCCAGGGCTACGATCTCACCCTTGTGCAAAGACAGCGACAGCGGCCGCGATGTGTCGGTGATTCTGAGGTTCTCGACTCGCAGGATCTCATCACCCTTATCGCCCGTGCGATCGGGAAAAAGGTCCTGGAGTTCGCGTCCGACCATCATGGCGATGAGGTCGTCGGTGGTGATCTCGGACACCATCCTGGTGCCGACCAGTGCGCCGTCCTTCAGCACCGTCACCGTGTCGCACAGCTCGAAGATCTCCTCCATGCGATGCGAGATGTAGACGATGGCTTTTCCCTTATCGCGCAGCCGGCGGATGTTGCGGTTGAGCACATCGACATCGGCCGCGTTGAGAGCAGCCGTCGGCTCGTCGAGGATAAGCACGCTGGCGTCCGCCTGGATGCAATGCGCGATCTCGACGAATTGCCGCTCGGCTATGGTCAGGTTGGAAACGAGTTGCGACGGGTCGAGCGTGAGGCCGAGTTCGCCAAGCGCCTTGGCGGTCTGGCTTTTCATCGCCCGATAATCGATCGAGCCGAACCGGGTCGTCGGCTCCCGGCCCAGAAACATGTTTTCGGCGATCGACAGATTGGGCAGCAGCGAATGCTCCTGGAAAACGGTCGAAATGCCGGCATCGAGTGCGGCGCGCGGCGATTTCAGATCGAGCTTCTCCCCGTTCATGAAGATCTCGCCGGAATCGGGCTGATGCACGCCCGCCAGGATCTTCATCAACGTCGATTTGCCGGCGCCGTTCTCGCCCATCAGGGCGTGGACGCTGCCCGCCTTGAGATCGAGGGAAACGGAATGGAGCGCCTTGCTCCCTCCGAATGCCTTCGAAATGTGGGACATCTCGATAAGATTGGTCACGAAACCCTCGAACGAACCAAATTCAACACATGGAACGGCCTGCGGGGAATGCTTGTCCACTCCCCGCCAGCCACGGCGCCGTCACTTCTTGCCGTAATATTCCTTGAGCTTGTCCTCGGGCAGTTCGCTCGGCCACCAGACATTGGCGGTCAGGTCGTCGCGATAGTATTTTTTGGCCTTGTCCTGGTCCCATCCGTCGGGATTATAGACATAGCGTTTGTAGAGCTGCTTGCCTTCCAGAAGGGCAACAGCGGCGCGCACGCCGGCCGCACCTTGGGCGGGGCTGTATTCCGGCGAGATCGACTTGAACCCGTCCGTGATCCACTGGCCGAAATAGCCATTGTTGCCCTCGCCCGAAATCGGCGGAACGGGCGTGCCGAACTGCTTGAAGACATCGACGCAGGCGCGCGTCATGTCAGCGCCGGACGACCAGATGCCGTCAACCTGTGGGTTGTTCAGATAAAGCGTCTCGCACAGCTTCTTGGCCTTGTCGTACTGCCAGTCACCATGCTCCTCGGCGATGATCTGCACATGCGTGCCCTTGAGCGACTCCAGGAGTCCGTTGTAGCGGTTGGTGTCTTCCGGATGTCCGGCCAGGCCACGCAGGACCCAGATCTTGCCGTTGTCGCCGACGGTCTTGACCAGCCAGTCGCCCATCACCTTGCCGAAATGCTCGGCGCCGCCCTGGATTTCGGTGGTGTAGGCGTCGGAATCGATGCGACCGGTGTGGAGAATGACGGGAATGCCGGCGGCGACCGCCTTGGCGATGCTGGCATTCGCCGATGTGCTGGTCACCGGCTGCACGATGATCGCGTCGACATGCTGCGCAATCAGGTCCTCGATATCCGCCACCTGCTTCTTCTGGTCGAAGCCGGCATCGAGCAGGATGAATTTCGAGATGCGCTTGTCCTTGGCCGCGGCATTCTCCGCCTCATGCGCCACCTGTACCGTCCACGTGTTTGCGTTGACGCCGAAGTCGCTCATTCCGATGACCCAGGGCGGGTCCTTCTTGAACGCACCGGCCGCGGTCATGCGCGTGTCGTCGGGGCGCGGCGCGACGCCGTCCATCAGCTTGATGTCTTCCGCATGCGCCAGGGACGTCACGGCAAGCGTGGACGCAACTAGCATCCCCAGGCCGACGGTTTTCAGCAATCCTAACATTCAACTCTCCTCCTTGTGGTTGTCCCGGCCTACGAATTCGTATGGCCGGCCGTACGAATGTGTACTGCCGCGAGACGCTCTCCCGATGCATGCTCGTCGTCGCAAACCGACCGATGCACGCGATTCTCCCGTCCCCGAACACATGCGTGTCGAGGCCCAACCCGGGCTGGACGATGGTGACGGTTGAGAACTCCTCCGGCACTTTAGAAGCACAGCGGATTCGCCCTGTCAATAGTTAGTCATGTTGAATGACTATTCCCTTGCTTGCCTTTCACCGCTCCGCTATCCATCATGAATGGCGCTCGCCGGCTTCGGCGCGCTGTCAGTCCCGGCGGGAAAAACATGCGATCAGTCTTGTGCTACGGCGACTCCAACACGCACGGCCAGATCCCCGGCAGGGGGCCGCTCGAGCGCTATGGGCCGGGTGAACGCTGGCCGGGAATATTGCGTTCTCAGCTAGGCCCCGACTGGTATGTCATCGAGGAAGGATTGAGCGGCCGCACCACCGTCCACGACGACCCGATCGAGGGCGCCCACAAAAACGGCAGAACCTATCTTCGCCCCTGCCTGCAGAGCCATGCGACGCTCGACCTCGTCATCATCATGCTCGGCACCAACGACCTGAAGATCCGCTTCAACAAGCCGCCGTCGGAAGTGGCGATGGGGATCGGCTGCCTCGTCTATGACATCAAGGAGCTGGCGCCTGGGCCAGGCGGCTCGACGCCCGAGATCATGATCGTGGCGCCGCCGCCGATGCAGGACGACGTCAAGGAATGGAAGTCCATCTTCGCCGGTGCGCCGGAGAAATCGCGCCTGCTCGCGCTCGAGTTCGAGGTTCTGGCGGACTCGCTCGAACTCCACTTTTTCGATGCCGGCTCGGTGGTGTCGTGCAGCGAAGCGGACGGCTTTCACATCGATGCCGAGGCGCACAGATTGCTGGGCACCGCACTTGCCCGCGCGGTCGATGCCATCGGCTGGAGCCGCTCGACATGAGCAACACTAAAGCCACCGGGCAACGAGCTCCAACCGACGGGGCGACCCTTGCCTGACATGAGGTTCGCACCACCCAATCCATTGCGCATCGCCGATCGCGCGAGCGGGCTGAATGCGTTGAGCGTCCGCAGCTACAATGAGCGGCTGGTGCTGTCGCTGCTGCTTCAGAACGAAGGCATTTCGCGGATGGAAATCGGCGAAAAAACCGGCCTCTCGGCGCAGACGGCATCGGTTATCGTCCGCTCGCTCGAGCAGGAAGGCCTGGTCTCGCAAGGCGAGGCGCAGCGCGGCCGCGTCGGGCCGCCCACCATCCCGCTTTCGCTCAACCCGGAGGGCGCCTATGCGGTTGGGGGCGGGGGGAGCCCCCCCCCGCGGGGCCAAGCCCACCACCCATTTAAAGGGCCCCCGGGGGGGCCCCCCCCAAATCACGCGGGGGAGGCCCAAACCCGAGCCCCAAAAGGCGCCG
>NZ_JAMYQY010000032.1:0-50921 GCF_040321125.1 Mesorhizobium sp. M0518 | reverse complement strand
GCGCCACATCGGCCACCTCGTCGAAACCATCGAGGCAGCCGAATGCAAGAACTACTTCGAAAACGCAGGCTACGCTTCCGTCAAAATATGAAACGCTCTAGAAGCGCGGGCCTTGCAGCTGGCAGACCATCCGCGCATGGGTGTTAGGCACCCGATATCAGGTCTTCCGTACGGATGCTGGTGGAGGCGCCGTTTGTACTGCTCTACGAAACGATTCCGGACACGGATGATGGCCCTGTTGAGTGGGTTGAAATCGTCCGTGTGGTGGACGGCCGGCGGGATCTGAACCGTTTATTCTAGCGAGCTGTTTATCGGATCAGCAGCGCTGTACCCCAAAGCCCGAGCGCGAACACCGTATGCGACACCAGGTTCAGCGCACGGATCAGCATCGGGTTGGGCCGCTTCGTGGCGGCCAAACCGGCGCCCATGCCGGGTGCCAGTAGGAACCAGCCGGCGCCGACGGTGACGATGCCGAGGATGAAGGCCGGCAGGAATGTCGGCGCGGCAAGCCAGCCCGCTCCGGCCAACACCACCAGGATGATGCCGTAGACGATGCCGACAAAATAGTGAAAGGCCCAGCCCAGCGCCTTTTCATGCGCGTAGGGCGCTGCACCGCCGATATCATCGTGAAAGACCTTGTCGCGGAGATGCCAGACCCAGCGACCGACCGGCCCCCAGTTCGGCCGTGGCTGCCCGAACGCCTTGTGCAGGAAGATGGCCCAGAGATCCATCGCCACCGTAGCGCCGATGCCGATCGCGATAGCACGCCAGAACATGTCAAACATCGAGGTCCCCCCAAAGGCAATCCCTGGAATACAAGGGCGATCGTCGGGCGGCGGCAACCGTTGCGGTCCAGCCCGACGTTGTCGCTGAAGTTCAGAGCTGCCCCAGAATATGAGCCGCACCGGACTCGTCGACACCGGGCTTGGTCTCGACATTGAGCGCGGTGACCTTGCCGTCGTCGATGATCATTGAGAAGCGCCTCGAGCGCAGGCCCATATCGTTGCTGATGTAATCGAGGCCCACCGCCTTGGCGAAATCGCCACTGCCGTCGGCGAGGAACAGGATCTTGCCCTCTCCGCCGGTGAAGTGCGCCCAGGCACCCATGACATGGACGTCATTGACCGAAACGACGGCGATGGTGTCGACGCCGCGCGCCAGGATGGCATCGTGGTTCTCGAGATAGCCCGGCAAATGGTTGTTGCTGCAGGTAGGTGTGAAGGCGCCGGGAACCCCAAACAGCACGACCTTCTTGCCCGAGAAAATCTCGGCCCCGGTGATCGGCTTGGCGCCATCGGCGGTCATCGTCTTGAAGGTCACGTCAGGCAGCTTGTCGCCAACGGAAATGGTCATGGATTCCTCGCTTGGGAAAATGGGAAGGACGTGTCTTTGCGTAGCGAACTCAACGGCTTCCTGCAATCGTTGGGACAGGCTGGATCAAGGGAAAGGCAGAATCCCTGCGACCGCGCCCGCCGCACTCGTCAGCGTATAGTGAAGCCCGCCATCGGTCGGCGTCGTCGAGGGGCGATCGAGGATCGGCACGGTGAAAATCAGCTTGCCGTCCTTTTCGCTGCGGGCCGGGGTGCCGAACATGTAGTCCCGCTCGCCGGCAACGAAGAAATCCGCCGCCGCCGGATCGCCGGGAAAGCTCGCCTCGACAATCAGCGTCTCGTGGTCGCCCGGCAGCACATTGATGCCGAAATCGGACCTCGCGGGCGTCGGCAGCGCCGTAAAACTCGCCTTCACCAGCGCCGCGTCCTCGACATTGTCCGGATCGGAGGCGGGGTCGACGGTCAGCCGCGTCTGCACCGGAATGCAGATCGTTTCGCAGATGCCGAGAAAGATGTCGGCATCGATCACCGCCGGCTGGTTCGGCGTCGCCAGCGTGAATGTCACCGGCAGAGAAACCGGATAGTTGTAGCCTGCCCATTTGCCATAGCCGTCGTCATGGCGCTGCGGCGCCGGAAACGACAGAGTGGCGTCGGCGATGTTGGTGCTGGCTGAAATGTCGAGTTGCGGCGGCACGCCCGCGTCGCCCGGATCGCGCCAATATGTCTTCCAGCCAGGCTTGAGCGCAATATCGAGAACGCCTTGGATACGGCCGGCATCGTCGGCTTTGCCTGATGTAACCAGCCGAACCTTGCCGCCTTCACTGTTGTACCACGCCGACGAAGAGGCGGCGGCGGGAAGAGCGGTTGCCGATCCGATGGCGGCTCCGAGCAGCAGGATTTTCAAGCTTCGCATGGCGGTGATTTGATCGTCCGTTCGTGGCCGCGCAATGATTTCATGGCCTTGCCGGTATCATATTTGCGTGACTTCGAGGGACAAGAATGTTCGAGCCGCCGCAACAGGCTTTGGTCGAATCCAGCACGGCGCATCTTTTCGGCGCTTTGGAAACGCGTTACGCTCCCTTCATGGACTTGTTGCGCCACAAGAAGACGGTCGCCAGTCGCGGCTTTCTCGACGATCAGTTCCTGATTGCCATGCCCGGCATGAAGGACGACCGTTTCACGCGCTCGGTCATCTATGTCTGCGCACACTCCGATGAAGGCGCCATGGGCCTGATCATCAACCAGACGCAGCAGATGCTGTTTCCGGACCTGCTCGTGCAACTGGGCATCATGAACGAGCAGGAGGCGATCCGCTTGCCGGCTCAGGCCCGCGATTTCGTCGTGCGCAATGGCGGCCCCGTGGACCGCAGCCGGGGCTTCGTCCTGCATTCGGGAGACTATCGGGTGGAATCGTCGCTGACCGTTTCCGACGACATCTGCCTGACGGCGACCGTCGACATATTGCGCGCAATATCGTCCGGCCGCGGGCCTCGTCATGCGCTGATGGCGCTCGGCTATTCCGGCTGGGGCGCCGGCCAATTGGAGACCGAGATCGCCGAAAATGGCTGGCTGACCTGTCCGGCCAATGCCGAGCTTCTGTTCGACACCGACATCGAGCGCAAATACGACCGGATCCTCGCCTCGATCGGTATCGACCTTGCGCATCTCAGCTTGGCGGCCGGACACGCGTAATCGCGAACAGTCATGCGCAACATTCGCGGCTAGCCGAAGCCGCCTACACCTTCGTCATCCTAGGGCGAAGCAGGAGCGAAGCTCCGTCGCGGAGACCCTGGGATCCATTCCGTGACCTATGTCGAAGGATGCAGCGGCGAAGAAATCTGAACCGTTTTCAACGCTTTAACCTCACGGCATGGATCCTAGGGTCTGCGCCGCGTCGCTGCGCTCCTTGCTTCGCCCTAGGATGACGAAGCGATAGGCGTCTCGGCCAATCGCAGAGGTCCGCGCCTGGGCGACGCGCGCCTGAATCCCATCACGCTTGCGTCAGCGGATACTGTTCCTTCAGCGTCTTCAGCACCTGGTCGCCCGGCATTGGTGCGCCGAACATGAAGCTCTGGACATATTCGCAGCCCATCTGGCGCAGTTCCAGCGCGTCGCTCTCGTCCGAAATGCCCTCGGCGACGACGGACAGGCCGAGTTCATGCGCCATGTTGACCATCGATTTCAGCAGCACCGCGCGCTTGGGCGTGTTGTCGTCGACGAAGCTCTTGTCGATCTTGATGGTGTCGAAGGGGAAACGCGTCAGATAGGCCAATGAGGAATAGCCGGTGCCGAAATCATCCAGCGACAGGCCGATGCCGAGCTGCTTCAGCTTGGTCAGCACATGGGCGGTCTGCTCGGGATTGTCCATCACAAGCGATTCGGTGAGCTCCAGCCGGAAGCAGCGCGGCTTCAGATTGGCCCGAGCGATGACCGAGCGGACGTCGCTGACCAGGTCACGGCGGATCAGCTGGCGGCTGGACAAATTGACCGAGACCGACAGCGGCGCGTCACCGATCTGTTTTTGCCAGCTGGCGAGATCTTCCGCCGCCTGCTGCATGGCAAACAGGCCGAGCTGCACGATAAGCCCGCAGCTTTCGGCGACCGGGATGAAATCCGCCGGCGGGATCATGCCGCGGCGCGGGTGGTCCCAGCGCAGCAGCGCCTCGAAGCCGGCGACACTGCCGTCCTCAAGCCGCACGATCGGCTGGTAGGCAAGCGTGAATTCCCGCCGCTCGATGGCGCGGCGCAGGTCGGATTCGAACTGCAGCCTGTCGGTGCCGACAGTGCGGAAGGCCGGACGGAACGGCTCGATCCTGTCGCCGCCGAAGCGCTTGGCCTGGTGCATGGCAAGCTCGGCATCCTTGACCATGTCCTCGGCCGACATCTGCGGCGAATTCCAGGTGATCAGTCCGATCGACGCGGTCAGCACGATCTCGCGCTTGGCAAAGGTGATCGGGTTGTTGATGGCATGCTTGATGGCATCCGCCACGGCGGCGATGCGGGCCGGGTCCTGTTCGGACAATAGCATCAGCGCGAACTGATCGCCGGCAAAGCGCGACAGCGAATCCTTCGGCTTGAGCAGCCGGTGCAGGCGACGCGCGATGGTCAAGAGGATGGTGTCGCCGGCCGAGATGCCGAGGCCGTCATTGACCTGCTTGAAACGGTCGATGTCGATGACGAAGACGGTTGGCCGCACCTTTTCTTCGGTGCGCGCGATCGAGATGATCGCTTCCAGCCGATTCATCAAAAGTTCGCGGTTCGGCAGACCGGTCAGATTGTCGTGAACGGCGTCGTGCAGCAGCCTTTCCTCGGACTTTTTCTGCTCGGTCACGTCGACCATGGTACCGACGCAGCGGATAACCTCGCCGTCGGATCCGATGACCGGGCGCGCGCGCAGCGAAAACCAGTGATAGTGGCCGTCGGCGCCGCGCAGGCGAAAATTCTGCGATACCCGGCCGCGCCGGTGTTCGAGCACGACGTCGAGCGTGGTGCGGAACGTGTCGCGGTCGTCGGCATGCAGCACCGGGAGCCAGTTGCGGGCCGCGCCGCCAAGGCTGTTCGGCGCCAGTCCGAGCTGGATGCTGACATCGGGCTTGGTGACGACGCGGTCGCGCAGCACGTCCCAATCCCATACCGTGTCGCCCGAACCGGCGACCGCCAGCGCCTGCCGCTCGAGGTCGGAGAACAGGCCCTGATGCAGCGCGCCGCCGGCAAAAGCATGCTGCATGACGGTGAAGCCGATCAGAAGGATGATCAGGATCAGCCCGCCGCCCAGGGCCGGCTGGGCAATGTCGTTGTCGAGCATGCCGGTGATCGCCATCCACGATCCGCATAGCCACAACAGCACCATGACCCAACTGGGCACCAGCATGATGGCACGGTCGTAGCCGCGTATGCCGAGGAAGATGATCAGGCCAAGCCCGGTCAGTGCGGTGGCGGCGAAGGACAGCCTGGCAATGCCGGCGGCGACCGCCGGATCGACGATGGCGACGCCGGCGATCAGCACCAGTCCGAGGATCCAGACCAGCGCGCCATAACTGAAATGGCCGTGCCATCGGTTGAGGTTGAGATAGGCGAACAGGAACACCACGAAGGTTCCCGCCAGCGCCACCTCCGTTCCCGCTCGCCACATCTGCTCGTTGCCGGGCGATATCTCGATGATCTTGTTGAGGAAGCCGAAATCGACGCAGATATAGGCCAGCACCGCCCAGGCAAGTGCCGCGGTTGCCGGGAACATCGAGGTTCCCTTGACCACGAAAAGGATGGTCAGGAACAGCGCCAGCAGGCCTGCAATGCCGATGACGATGCCGCGAAACAGCGTGTAGGAATTGACCGAGTCCTTGTAGGATTCCGGATCCCAGAGGTAGACCTGCGGCAGCTTCGGCGAGGCCAGTTCGGCGATGAAGGTAATCACCGTGCCGGGGTTCAGCGTCACCCGGAAAACGTCGGCGTCGGGGCTGGTCTGGCGATCGAGCGCGAAGCCTTCGCTGGGCGTGATGGCGGCGATGCGGGTCGAGCCGAGATCCGGCCAGAAGATGCCGGAATTCACCAGGCGGAAATGCGGTGCGACGATCAGCCGGTCGAGTTGCTGGTCGGTGGTGTTGGCGAGCGCGAAAACAGCCCAGTCGCCGGTGGAACGGGCATCATTGGCCTCGACCTCGATGCGCCGCACGATACCGTCCGGACCCGGCGCGGTCGACACCTGGAAATTCTCGCCCTGGTTGCGGTAGATCTCGACGGCGCCGGAAAGGTCGAGCGCGACGTCGTCGCGGGCAATCTTGATCGGTTCGACGGCAAAGGCCGACGATGGCGCGCACAGCGTCAGGAGTGTCGCGAGGACAAAGGCGAACAGCGACCCGTTGCGCAGGAAATTCGTCAAAAATCAGTCCTTCGTTCCAACGCCCGGCGGATCGTCCGCGATCCGGGCGTAGAGGTAGTGGTCCTGCCAGATGCCGTTGATCCTGAGATAGGATCGCAGCAGTCCTTCGCGCCGAAATCCGGCTTTTTCAAGCACGCGGATCGACCGGATATTGTCGGGAATACAGGCCGCTTCGATCCGGTGCAACCTCAGCGTATCGAAGGCGAAGCGGGCCACCACCTTGACCGCGTCGGTCATCAGGCCGCGGCCGCCGAAGCGCTCGCCGATCCAGTAGCCGACATGGCCGCTCTGCGAGACGCCATGGCGTATGTTGCCGAGCGTGATGCCGCCGGCCAGCTTGCCACTGCTCCTCTCGAAGATGAAGAAGGCGATAGCGGTTCCTTGCGCATAATCCTCGCGGTAGCGGCTGATGCGCAGCCGCCATGCGTTGCGGTCGAGTTCATCGGGAGTCCAGCGTGGCTCCCAGGGTTCGAGGAAGGCGCGGCTATCGCCACGCACCGCCGCCCACTCGCGGAAGTCGTTGGTGAACGGCACGCGCAGCGTGACGCGGTCGCCTTTCAGCGCCGGCAGGTCGCGGCGGAAGAAAGGGAGCGCGAACACGACGCTTCGAGGGGCTTAGACGGCGAGCTTACGGGCCGTGGTCTGCGTGCCTGCGAGCGATTCGAGGATCGCCTCGTATGGCGCCAGTGTGCCCACAGGCCCGACAGCGGTAAGCGTCGGCTTGGTCGAGAACAAACGCGACGATAGATCGGTCAGCCGCTCGACCGTCAGCGCCGACAGCCGTTCCATCAGTTCCTCCTTGGCGATCGGCCGGCCGAACAGAAGCAGCTGCCGTGCGATCTGCGAAGCGCGGCTGGCCGGGCTTTCGGCTGACATGATCAGTCCGGCGCGATATTGGGCGCGCGCCCGGTCGAGTTCTTCCTGCAGGATTTTCTCGCCGGCCTTCTGCAGCTCGTCGATGATGACAGGCACCAGTTCGGCGATGTCGCTCTGGCCGGTCGCGGCATGGACGCCGAAGACGCCGGTGTCGGAAAAGCCCCAATGGAAAGCATAGACCGAATAACACAGGCCGCGCTTCTCGCGGACCTCCTGGAACAGGCGCGACGACATGCCACCGCCGAGGATCATCGACAGCACCTGCGAGGCATAGAAGTCGCGCACATGATAGGCCCGGCCTTCGAACCCCAGCACGATCTGCGCGTCCATCAGGTCGCGGTCCTCACGGAAGTCGCCGCCGACATATTGCGCATATTGCGGGATGGTGCTGTCGGCCTTGCTGCGGAAGCCGCCGAGTTGCTTTTCGACCTCGCGCACGAAATTGTCATGCTTGATGTCGCCGGCGGCGACAATCACCATGCGCTCGGCGCCATATTGCCGCTCGATGAAGTCGTGGAGTTGCTTGGAGGTGAAGGATTTGACCGTTTCGGGTGTGCCGAGAATGGAGCGGCCGATGGTCTGATGGCGATAGGCGGTTTCCGTGAAACGGTCGAAGACGATGTCGTCGGGGGTGTCGTGCGCGGCGCCGATCTCCTGCAGGATCACATGCTGTTCGCGTTCGAGTTCCTGCGGGTCGAATTCGGACTCTTGCAGGATGTCGGCAAGAATGTCGACGGCCAGCGGCACGTCGTCGGAGAGCACCCTGGCATAGTAGGAAGTGGTTTCGACGCTGGTGGCGGCGTTGATTTCGCCGCCGACGTCTTCGATCTCCGAGGCGATTTCGAAGGCGCTCCGCCTTTTCGTGCCCTTGAACGCCATGTGCTCGAGCAGATGGGCCATGCCATGCTCGTCCTCACGTTCATTGCGGGCACCCGACTTGACCCAGGCACCAAGGGCAACCGATTCGATGCTTTGAAGGGTTTCGGTGGCGACTGTCAGGCCGTTCGACAGACGGCTTACCTCAACACCCATATGGCTAGTACTCCTTAACGCGCCGCCCGCGCGCAGCGGCCGACATAATCTTCCACCATTTTCAGGTCGGAGGGAAGTACCGTGTATTTTTCCTCCGATGTCATCAACCCACCTAGCCATGCGGGCAGTGCGGGCGACACGCCGCTGGCGGCTTCGACGGCGGCCGGGAATTTTGCCGGGTGTGCGGTACCCAGCACCACCATCGGCACGGCGCCTGACGCCTTGCCCGCAGCGACATGCACAGCTGCCGCGGTGTGCGGATCGAGCAGATAGTTGCTGGCCGCGAGCGTCGAGCGGATGGTGGCGGCGACCTCGTCCATATCAGCCCGGCCGGCGTCGAATTCCGACCGCATCCCGGCGATTTGCTGGGGTTCGATGGTGAAAGCGCCGGACTGCTTCAGACCGTCCATGTAGCGCCGCACGGTCGCCGCGTCACGGCCGGAGGCCTCGAACAGCAGGCGTTCGAAATTGGACGACACCTGGATATCCATCGACGGCGACGTGGTCGCAAAGACACCCTTGGTGCGATATTCCCCTGTCGCGAAGGTCCGCGCCAGGATGTCATTGTCGTTGGTGGCGATGACCAGCCGCTCGATCGGCAAGCCCATCTTCTTGGCCGCGTAGCCGGCGAAGATATCGCCGAAATTGCCGGTCGGCACGGTGAAGGAGACCGGCCTGTCCGGCGCGCCAAGCGACAGCGCCGAGGAGAAATAATAGACGATCTGGGCCATGATCCGGGCCCAGTTGATCGAGTTGACGCCCGAAAGCGCCACCCGGTCGCGAAATCCGTGATCGTTGAACATGTCCTTGAGCAGGCCCTGGCAATCGTCGAAATTGCCTTCGATCGCCAGCGCATGGACGTTTGCAGCCGTCGACGTCGTCATCTGCCGCTGCTGCACCGGCGAGACGCGGCCGTGCGGGAAAAGGATGAAGATGTCGGTCCGGCTGCGACCGGCAAAGGCATCGATGGCCGCCCCGCCGGTATCGCCCGAGGTGGCGCCGACGATGGTGGCGTGCTGGTCGCGTTCGGCAAGCACATGGTCCATCAGCCGGGCCAGAAGCTGCATCGCCACGTCCTTGAAGGCGAGCGTCGGCCCGTGGAAGAGTTCCAGGATGAAGGTGTTGGGGCCGGTCTGCACCAGCGGGCAGACGGCCTCGTGGCGGAAGGTGGCATAGGCTTCGCGCACCAGCCGCTCGAAAACGGAGGCCGGGATCTCGTCGCCAAGGAACGGCGACAGCACGCGGATGGCAAGTTCGGGATAGGCAAGGCCGCGCATGGCGCGGATCTCGGCGGCGGAAAACTGTGGCCACTCGCGCGGCACGTAGAGCCCGCCGTCGCGCGCCAGCCCGGCCAGCACGGCGTCGGAAAATCCAAGAACGGGGGCTTCCCCGCGGGTACTCACATAATGCATGTCACAATTCCGTTACTGCTTGGCTTTTCCATCCACCGCAAGGTGGTTAATTTCTGCGCTGGCTCAGTCGCATTTTTGCCGCGCGGTTGATATACGTCACCAGCTTTGCGAGAGGGAAGTGCAGTTTCATGGCGTTTCGTACATTCAGTGGTCGCTTTTTGGCGGGTCTTGCGCTCACCGGCTTTATGCTTGCCGCCGCCGGCTGCCAATCGGGCGACAATGGCATCCTGAACCTCGGCATAGGCAAGAAGGAGGACCCGACGGCGCCACCGCCGCCCCAGGATCCCAAGATACTGGCCAGCCAGTTGCAGGCCTATTGTCCCAGGGTGACGGTGCGGGACGGCACGGCTTTCTTCAACACCTATTCCAAGGAAGCTCAGAAGCCCAAGCCCAGGATCAAGAAGACCGGCGACGCCGCGCAGGATGCCGCGGCCCAGGCCGAGGCTGACGCCGCTGCTGCAACTCCGCCCGACGAATCGGCCAACATCATCTACCAGGCATCGGTCAGCGACGTGACACGCGACTGCAGCCGTGCCAACGGCCAGCTGACGATGAAGATCGCGGTCGCCGGCAAGATTGTCCCCGGACCGAAGTTTTCTCCAGGCACCATCACCATGCCCATCCGCACGGCTGTGATGCATGGCACCGAGGTCCTCTATTCGCAGATCCACCAGTATCAGGTCCAGGTCACCGATCCTTCGGTCGCCACGCAGTTCGTCTTCACCGATTCCAATATTGTCGTGCCCGAGCCGACGGCGCAGGACTATCAGGCCTTTGCCGGCTATGACGAAACCGCGCATCAGGCAACGGCCGACAAGCCGAAGAAGAAGCAGAGGAAGAGAGCCGCCGCGACGAACTAAGCGGCGAACACAAGACATGGGCGGGCTATGTGAGGCTCTCCGGCCATTCTCTGGCCCCATGGACAACGGCGATGATTTCAACGTCACTGCCGCGCACCCGATAAACAACGATATAGGATGTCCGCGCTATCACAAGCTCGCGGGTTCCGCCCGCTCGTCCCTTGCGTCCGACCATGGGATTTGACGCCAAGAGTTCGTCGGTGCGACCAATCAGATCGGCTGTTAGCCGATACGCCGCAACGGGACTGTCCTGCGCGATAAAATCCTGAATCTGGTCGAGGTCGTCGAGAGCGGCGCTCGTCCATGAAACCTGCATCAGGTGGGGCGGTACTTGTTCAACACCCGCTCGATATCGGCACGGCTGGCAAATTCACCACGGTCGGCCGCTTCAATTCCTGCGTTCACCTTGTCTAAAAACCGCTCCTGCCACTCAAGGGAGTGGCCGTTCTCAAGCGCGTCCGCAACGACTTCCGACGCGGACAGGCTGGACCGCGCCGCGATAGCATCGATGCGGGCCTGTAACTCTGGCGTGATTTCAAGCTCAATCGTCATGACGCAATCATCGCATAGCCATCAGGGTTTTGAAATGAAAACCAGCTCCCAAAATTGCAGTATCGCCTCCTACCACTCTGAAGCACGAGAACGGTAGACCGACCGGGCGAGAAAAGTCCCGCCACGAGGGCGAAATTCAATCGCCCTCAGGCGTCCGACCACTCCGACAGCGCCGCGATCACGCTTTTCAACTCTGCCCAGCGGCGGATCACCGTTTCGGCGCCGGCCTCGGTGAGCGCGTCGGCATGGCCGGGATAGCTGTGGGCGGCTCCGGTGAAGCCGATCACCCGCATGCCCGCCGTCCTTGCGCCGTGAACGCCGTGCACGGAATCCTCGATAACGAAAGTGTTCGCCGGGTTGGCGCTGAGTTTCTCCGCCGCGAACAGGAACACGTCCGGCGCCGGTTTCGTTTTCCCGGTCGGTGTTTCCATCGCCGAAAAAATCCGGTCGGTGAAAAACGGCAGAAGATGCACCTTTTCCAGCATGAATTCGATCCGCTCGGAGCGTGAATTCGAGCAGACGCAGCGCGGCACGCTTACCGCGGCAACGGCCTCGCGCACGCCATCGATGGCGCGGACGTCGCTGCGCAGTTTGCGGTCGACCAATTGTTCCTCCCTGTCGATCAGAGAGGCCTGGAAGGGGATGCGGGACTTTTCCTCGACCCGCAGCATGATGTCCTTGAAGGTCAGGCCGGCATAGCTCTCCGAAATCTCCTCAGCCGATATCTCGTATCCTGCCAAGGTCAAAAGCTCGGCGTCGACGCGGGCGGCGATGATCTCGGAATCGACGAGCACGCCGTCGCAATCGAAGATGACAAGGTCTGGCTGGGGCATGGTGATCCGGACAATAGGAGGGCGAAGTGGCCTCGGAAGGCTCAGGCGGCGCGGCATACACCAACAGGGCCGCCTTCGCAAATTCGCCACACCCGTCCCTTGGCCTTCACGGAATATTTACGCTGATCGGTAACCATAACGGAGAGTAAACAGTAACGCGTGCCTTGGGTGTCAGAATGTCTGCCGTGCGTCTTCTCGACGAGCTATCCCACGCTCCCCAGCAATCCGAATGGCTGGACACGATCCTCAAGGGCGACTGCGTCGCCGCGCTCGACCGGTTGCCCGAAAAATCGATCGACGTCATCTTCGCCGATCCGCCCTACAATCTGCAGCTCGACGGCGACCTGCACCGCCCCGATCAGTCCAAGGTCGACGCCGTCGACGACGACTGGGACCAGTTCGAGAGTTTCGAGGCCTATGACGCTTTCACGCGTGCCTGGCTGCTGGCGGCGCGCCGGGTGCTGAAGCCCAACGGCACCATCTGGGTCATCGGCTCCTATCACAACATCTTCCGGGTCGGCGCCAAGATGCAGGATCTCGGCTTCTGGATCCTTAACGACGTCGTCTGGCGCAAGACCAACCCGATGCCAAATTTCCGTGGCCGCCGCTTCCAGAACGCGCATGAGACGATGATCTGGGCTACGCGCGATCAGAAGGGCAAGGGCTATACCTTCAACTACGAAGCGATGAAGGCGTCCAACGACGACATCCAGATGCGCTCCGACTGGCTGTTTCCGATCTGCACCGGCGGCGAGCGGCTGAAGAACGACAATGGCGACAAGCTGCATCCGACGCAGAAACCGGAAGCGCTGCTTGCCCGCATCATGATGGCCTCGACCAAACCGGGCGACATCGTGCTCGATCCCTTCTTCGGCTCAGGCACCACGGGCGCGGTGGCCAAGCGTCTCGGCCGCCATTTCGTCGGCATCGAACGCGAGCAGGCCTATATCGACGCCGCCAACGAGCGCATCGACGCGGTGCGGCCGCTGGAAGAGGCCGACTTGACCGTTCTCACGGGCAAGCGCGCCGAGCCGCGCGTCGCCTTTGTCAGCCTGATCGACACCGGCCTGATGATGCCGGGCGCGACGCTCTACGATGCCAAGAAGCGCTGGGCGGCCAAGGTGCGCGCCGACGGCACGGTGGCGATCGGCGACAGCGCCGGCTCGATCCACAAGATCGGTGCCGAAGTGCAGGGGCTGGACGCCTGCAACGGCTGGACCTTCTGGCATTATGAGCGCAGCGGTGGCCTGACCCCGATCGACGAGCTTCGCCGCATCGCGCGGCTCGGCATGGAGCGGGCAGGGGCCTGATCGGCAGCTCAGGCCTTGTCTTCCTCCAGGATGATTTCGCTGACCTCGCCTTTCGCCATCAGTGAGAGCTGACTGGCAAAACGCGACAGACGCGAATAGTCCGTCCGGAGTCGCACACGCGCGAAGTCACGGGCTTCGATCTCCTCCGCGACCTCGATCCGGACGAACAGGTGACCGACGCCATCCGCCGGGAAAACCGAGATGCTTATCAGGCCGGGCGATCTCAGGACCAGATCCGCGCGTTTAAGCGGATAGGCCTGCAATGACACAATAAATTCGCTTACCTCGTCGGTCGGGAAATAGGCATCGCCACGTCCTCGAAAGTGGCCATGCTCGACACTGGCGTCAAGTATTGACCATTCCGGGTTGAAGGTCAGAACGAGCTTGCCCATTGCCGGTCTCGATCAGGTCGCGACGCCATGCCGCTCAAGGTCTGCTTGAAGCGCCTTTGCATCGGTGAACAGCACCGACTGCCAGCCGGCCGCCTTGGCGCCGTCGACATTCTTCTGGCTGTCGTCGATGAACAGCGTCGCGGCCGGTTCGAGGCCGAAGGCGGCGATGTGATGATCGTAAATGCCGCGATCGGGCTTGATCATGCCGATCTCGCCGGAGATGGTGACGCCGCGCGGACGATTGAGAAAATCGAAGCGCTCGCGGGCTTCGGCCAGCGTGTCGCTGGCGAAGTTGGTCAGCATGGTCACGTCGTGGCCGCTCTCGATCAGGCCGACCATGATGGCGACGCTGTCGTCATAAGCATGCGGCACCATCTCGTGCCAATGGCGGCGGAAACCGCGGATGTTTTCCGCGTGATCGGGATGGTCCGCGATCAGCAGCGCCTCGGCCTCTTCCCAGGTGCGGCCGCGATCCTGCTCGATGTTCCAATCATGCGTGCAGACATTGTCGAAAAACCACTTTCTCTCTTCGGCATCCGGAATGAGGCGGCTGAACGGAATGTTGGGATCGTAGTGGATCAGCACTCTGCCGATGTCGAAAACGATGTGGCGTATTTCAGTCATGGGGCCTCTTTGCACTGTGTGGCGACGGCTTTTCGTCGCGCCGGGTATCGCAGCCTCGATTGCCTTTTTCATGACAGTCGGCAGCGCCTCGCCGGAAATCTCGTGAGCGAGCGACCAGAAATGCCCGTCTGGCGCATCACCTTTGATGTGAGCGTGAAAGACTTCGAGTTCGAGAGCGAAATGCGTGAAGACATGCGCAATGCGGCCCGCATGCCGCCAGTCGGCGGGAAAGGGCGCGGCCGCTTCCGTGGTTGCCCCATCGATCCGCGCGGTCCAGCCCGTCGTCGGCACCTCGGTCATGCCGCCGAGCAAACCCTTCTCTGCCCGTTTGCGCAGAAGGATGGCGCCGTCGGCCCGCACGGCGACAAAGGCCGCGCCGTGCCGCTGCGGCTTGTCGGCCTTGGGCAGGCGCACCGGGAAGTGCTCGGGATCGCCTGAAACGACCGCGCTGCAGTCTTCGCGCAGCGGGCACAGCATGCAGCGCGGCCGGCGTGGCGTGCAGATGGTGGCGCCGAGATCCATCATCGCTTGGGCGAAGTCGCCAGGCCTTGTCCCGGGTACCATGCGCTCGACATGGGCACGGATCTCGGGCTTGGCTTCGCTGAGCGGGGTTGTGATCGAAAACAGCCGGGAGATGACACGTTCGACATTGCCGTCGACAACGGCGGCGGGGCGATCGAAGGCAATCGCCGTGATGGCCGCCGACGTATAGGCGCCGATGCCGGGCAGTTCTCTCAAACCCGTCTCCGTGTCGGGAAACCGGCCGCCACGCGCGGCCACAAGATCGGCACAGGCCTTGAGATTGCGGGCGCGGGAGTAGTAGCCGAGCCCGGCCCAGGCCTTCATCACGTCCTCGGTGGGCGCCGCGGCCAGCGCTTCGACATCGGGCCATTTCTCGACGAATACCTTGAAATAAGCCTTCACCGCTTCGACGGTGGTCTGCTGCAGCATGACCTCGGAGAGCCAGATGCGGTAGGGATCAGGCCGCACGCCGCGCGCATGCTCAATTGGTGTGATGCGCCACGGCAATTCACGGTGATGCACATCGTACCAGCTGAGCAGGCGGGATGCGATATCGTCGCTGACACCGGATGCAGCTGTGCTGCTATCTCCGGATGTGGCTTTGCCACTATCCCAGGATGCGGTCTTGCGGGTCTGGTCTGCTGGTGCCATTGATCTTGTATTGGCCTGGCCGGTATCTGCTGGGTCGTCGCTGGAGGACGTACATGGCAGGGAGAACGCCCTACGGCAATCCCGTCCCGGTCAGCGATCTCGCGACCAGGATCCTCGATCCGGTGCTGCGCAAGCGGGCCGGCATTTCGATCGGCCTCGTCCAGTCATGGGACGAGATCGCCGGCCCGCGGCTGGCCAGCCATTCGCGCCCCGAAAAAATCCAGTGGCCGCGCCGTATGCATGAGGACGATCCGTTCGAGCCGGCCGTGCTGGTCATTGCCTGCGAAGGCATGGCGGCACTTCATCTGCAGCACGAGACGGGCGAGATCATCAACCGGGTCAACGCCTTCCTCGGCTTCACCGCCATCAACCGCATCAGGATCCTGCAGAAGCCGGTGACAGCCGACAAAGGAAAGCGCAAACCGGCCCTGAGGCCGCTGACGGCGGCTGAGAAGACGAAATTGTCGGGAACTGTCGGCCTGGTCGATAATGATGAACTGCGCGCCTCGCTGGAGAAACTTGGCGCGACCATTATTGGGGAGAGAAAATCATAGGCGTCTTGAAGAAAGTCATGGATTCGTCGTCAATATCTCGCATTCGTGATCGCCCTTGTCAGGTTTCGCGATTGGATTGGGGATCGAGATGCCTTAATTCGCGCCAACTCTCGCCTTTTCGTGTCTTTGCATTGCAAAATCCAACCCTTGTCAGGTGATTCGTATGAACCGTCCCCCGTTTGGTCAAAGCTTGTCTCGCAGAAATGTCCTGTCTTCGCTGGCCGCCATTCCGGCGGTGGCCCTGCTCGCCGCCTGCAGCGACTCTGGCGAGGAGGCGAAGGCCGCGGATGTGAAGCCTGCGGCCCCGGCCGCCCCCGCGAAGGCGGCCACGCCGGCCGCCGCCACCGCGCCGGAGGCCCAGGGCACCGTGGATGTGGCGGAACTGATGAAGCCGGGTGCGCTGCCCGACAAGCAGCTTGGCAAGGATGACGCCAAGGTCACCATCGTCGAATACGCCTCGATGACCTGCCCACACTGCGCGCATTTCGCCGAGACCACCTTTCCGGACCTGAAGACCAAGTACATCGACACCGGCAAGGTCCGCTACATCCTGCGCGAATTCCCGTTCGATCCGAGCGCCGAAGCCGGTTTTATGCTGGCGCGCTGCGCCAAGGATAACTATTACCCTATGGTCGACGTCCTGTTCAGGCAGCAGGCGAACTGGGTTGGCGTTCAGAATACCAAGGATGCGCTGCTGCAAATCTCGAAGCTCGCCGGTTTTACACAGGAGTCCTTCGAGGCCTGCTTGACGGACCAGAAACTTCTGGACGATGTGAGATCGGTCCAGAAGCGCGGCGCCAATGAATTCAAGGTCGACTCGACACCGACCTTCTTCATCAACGGTAAGACCTACAAAGGGGCGATGTCGATTGAGGAAATGTCGGCCATCATCGACCCTCTGCTCTGACATCCAGTCAGCCCTGAGGCGGCGGCGCTTCGGCGTGCGCGGCTTCCTGTCGTGCCGCGAATTCCTTTCGCAAAATCACGGAAATCCGCTTAGTGGGCGGGGCGAATGAAGTTTTCGCGCCTTCGCCTCCTCGGTTTCAAGTCCTTCGTCGAGCCCGGCGAGTTCGTCATCGAACGCGGCCTGACCGGCATTGTCGGGCCGAATGGCTGCGGCAAGTCGAACCTTGTCGAGGCGCTGCGCTGGGTGATGGGCGAAAGCTCCTACAAGAACATGCGCGCGTCCGGCATGGACGACGTCATCTTTTCCGGCTCGGGCACTCGGCCCGCACGCAACACCGCCGAAGTCACGCTTTTCCTCGACAACAGTGACCGCTCGGCGCCCGCTGCCTTCAACGATGCCGACGAACTGCAGGTGTCGCGCCGCATCGAGCGCGAGGCCGGCTCGCTTTACCGTATCAACGGCAAGGAGGCCCGTGCCAAGGACGTGCAGCTTCTGTTCGCAGACCAGTCAACCGGCGCGCGTTCGCCGTCGATGGTCGGTCAAGGCCGCATTGGCGAACTGATCCAGGCCAAGCCGCAGGCACGCCGCGCGCTGCTCGAAGAGGCGGCAGGCATTTCCGGCCTGCACACCCGCCGCCACGAGGCAGAACTGCGGCTGAAGGCGGCCGAGCAGAACCTCGAACGACTGGACGACGTCGTCGGCGAGCTGGAAAGCCAGATCGAAAGCCTGAAGCGCCAGGCGCGCCAGGCGTCCCGCTTCAAGAACCTGTCGGCCGATATCCGCAAGGCAGAAGCGACGCTTTTGCATTTGCGCTGGACACTGGCCAAGACCCAGGAAGGCGAGGCACGTTCGGCGCTGGCGGTTGCGACAGCACTGGTCGGCGACCGCGCCGCAGCCCAGATGGCCGCCGCCAGGGAGCAAGGCATCGGCGCTCATAGGCTGCCGGACCTGCGCGACGCGGAAGCCGCCGCCGCCGCTGCCTTCCAGCGCCTGTCGATCGCCAAGTCGCAGATCGAGGAGGAAGCCGGTCGCATCCGCGCCCGTCAGAGCGAACTCGAGCGCCGGCTGCAGCAGCTCGACGGCGATATCGCACGTGAAGAGCGCATGGTCCGCGACAATGCGGACATTCTCGAGCGCCTTCGCACCGAAGAGGCAGCACTCAATTCGGAAAATGCCGGCGCCGCCGAACGCGAAGCCACCACCCGTGCGGCGTTCGAACAGGCGGCGTCGACGCTTTCGCAAAGCGAAGCCAAGCTCGCCGCGCTGACCGCCGAACGGGCCGAGGCTGCCGCCTCGCGCAACCAGATCGAACGGACGCTGCGCGACACCGCCGAGCGCCGCGACCGCTTCGCGCGTCAGCTTGCCGATGTCGACCGGGAATTGTCGGAGATACTCTCCAAGGTCGCTGGCCTGCCCGATCCGGCCGAGAAGCGCGTGCTGGTCGAACAGGCCATGGCGCTGCTGGAGGAGGCCGAGGCTGCCGTGTCCGAGGCCGAGCAGTCGGTCATCGATGCCCGCGCTGTCGAAAGCGCCGCCCGGCCACCGCTTCAGGATGCCAGGGCCGAGCTGGCACGGATCGAAACCGAAGCGCGCACTCTGGCAAAAATCCTGAATGCCGCCAGTGGGGATCTCTTCCCGGCCGTGTTGGAACAGATCAGCGTCGATCGCGGTTTCGAAACGGCGCTGGGTGCGGCCCTTGGCGAAGATCTCGACGTGCCGCTCGACCGCAGCGCTCCGGTGCATTGGGGCGAAAGCGGGATCCAGCCCGGCGACGCGGCCCTGCCCGAAGGCGTAAAAAGCCTTGCCAGCGTGGTTCACGCGCCGGCACAGCTCGCCCGCCGCCTGGCGCAGGTCGGTATCGTCGATACCGCCGGCGACGGCCGCCGGTTGCAATCGCTGCTTGCTCCCGGCCAGAGGCTGGTCAGCCGTGAAGGCGCGCTCTGGCGTTGGGATGGCTTTACCGCCAGCGCCGATGCGCCGACCGCCGCAGCACAACGGCTGGCGCAGAAGAACCGGCTGGCTGAGCTCGATGCCGAGGCGATACAGGCGACGCTCGTCCTGCGCCAGGCCGAGGAGGCGCTGGGAGAGGCTGAACAGGCGCTGCGCCTGGCAAGCGAGGCCGAGCGCAACACGCGCCAGGCCGGTCGTGACGCCCAGCATCGGCTGGACGCTGCCCGCAATGCGTTGGCCGAGGCCGAGAGAGCCGGCGGCGAATTGCAGAGCCGGCGCGCCGCGCTCGATGAAGCGCGCGCCCGCATCGTCGACAGCCATGAGGAGATTTCGGCCGCCTTCGCCGAGGCGGAAATGCTGCTGCAGGACGCGCCCGATCTTGGCGATCTGCAATTGCAGCTCGAACAGTCCTCGGCCAATGTCGCCCGCGACCGCGCCGCGCTTGCCGATGCGCGTGCCGTGCATGAGGGGCTGCGGCGCGAAGCCGAGGCGCGCGCGCGCCGGCTCGATGCCATTGGCGCCGAGCGCAGCAACTGGCTGGAGCGGGCCGAAAACGCCTCGACGCAGATCGCATCGCTCGGCGAACGCAAGGCCGAGGCCGAGGCCGAACGCGAGCGGCTGGCCGATGCTCCCGATGAAATCGACGCCAAGCGGCGTGCCTTGCTGTCGCAGCTCACCGAGGCCGAGAGCTTGCGCAAGGCGGCGGCCGACCGTTTGCAGGAAGCGGAGAACCGGCAATCCGAACTGGACAAGGCCGCCGCCGGCGCCATCCAGTTCCTGGCCGAGGCGCGCGAGACCCGCGTTCGCGCCGAAGAGCGGCTGACCGCAGCCGACGAACGCCGGCTGGAGGTCGAGGCGCGCATCCAGGAGACGCTGAACACACCACCGCATCTGGTCATCCGCCACACCGGTCTTGAGGCTGACAGCCCGATGCCTGAAATGGCCGAGATCGAGCGTCAGCTCGATCGGCTGAAGATCGAGCGCGAACGGCTCGGCGCCGTCAATCTGCGCGCCGAGGAGGAGCAGAAGGAGCTATCCGACCGGCTGGAGGCGATCGTGTCGGAGCGCGAGGACATCATCGAGGCGATCCGCAAGCTCAGGCAGGCGATCCAGAGCCTCAACCGCGAAGGCCGTGAGCGGCTGCTGGCCGCCTTCGAGGTCGTCAACGGGCATTTCCAGCGGCTGTTCTCGCATCTGTTTGGCGGCGGCACGGCGGAATTGCAGCTGATCGAATCCGACGATCCGCTCGAGGCCGGTCTCGAAATCCTTGCCCGCCCGCCCGGCAAGAAGCCACAGACCATGACGCTGCTGTCCGGTGGCGAGCAGGCGTTGACGGCGATGTCGCTGATCTTCGCTGTGTTCCTGACCAATCCGGCGCCGATCTGCGTGCTCGATGAAGTCGACGCGCCGCTCGACGACCACAATGTCGAACGCTTCTGCAACCTGATGGACGAGATGGCCGCCACCACCGAGACGCGCTTCGTCATCATCACCCACAATCCCATCACCATGGCGCGCATGAACCGGCTGTTCGGCGTGACCATGGCCGAGCAGGGCGTCAGTCAGCTGGTGTCGGTCGACCTGCAGGCGGCCGAAGCGATGCGCGAGGCAAGCTGACCCAGGTCGCGCTACCTGCGAATGGGCGGCTCTGGAGCGATTTCAGGGAAAAGTGTGAACCCCGGCAAAAAAATCAGAGCGTCGGATTGTGTTTGTGCGAATGCAGTTTGGCCGAAGCCCAGACGAAATAGAGTGATCCCAGCTTCAGCACAGGCACCCTGCGATCCCGCTCGCGATCACGCAGTTCGCGGTAGGTCTTCACCTTCAGTGTGCCCCCCGGCAATCTGATTCGCAAGCCATGATGCATAGAGCTTACGTGCCTTCTCCAGTCGATGGAAGGGTCATTTCAAGCTCCTTGTCAGTATTCGAGCTCTTGGAGGGTCGATCAGGAATTGTACTGGGCCACCAGATGACGAAATATTTGCCACACTGCCAGACCGGGACTTCGCCCTTGTACTCCCGCCGCCGCAGTTCATGACGTTGCTTGACCTTCAACACACCACCCGGAAGCCTGATCTTGATCGTCATCGTCCCTCAATACTGATGGTGCGCTTCCTGGGTGCCGCGCCCGAAGCTTCATCTGTCCGGCCAAGGTAGAAAAATCGCTACTCCCGGATCGGATCGTTGCAATCCGATTTCGCCGAGTCAATGGAGCCGAGGGCGAACTCCTGTGGCTATCGGCGCCGTGCACATAAGGCCTGACAACAGGCTCAACCTCTGCGCCGCAAGATCCAGTTCACACAGATCACGGCCACGAGGCCACATGCGATGCCGGCGCAATCGGCAACCCAGTCGAACACATCCAGATCACGTCGTATCAGCGCCGTGCCCTGGAGGACCTCGATCGCCGCTCCAACCATGGCGAGGAAGACGATCAGCCTTGTCTTGCGATCGGGCCAGCCGAGCCCTCCAAGGAAAGTCATGACGGCAAAGGCGCTGGCGTGGTTCAGCTTGTCGGACCGGAAACCGATATCGATCCCATACTCCTCGAGTCGGGGTATAGGCAGCAATGCAAGGGCAAGAACAGCGATAAGCGTGCCGAAAAAAGCGATCCGTTCGGCGGCTGGATAAAATCTCATTCTGTTCCAATCTGTGCCTGGCCGCCGCAAAGGTCGAATCCGGCTCGGTATTGGCGGTTCAGGCTGAAACTCAGATCGACGGCGTGTCTCTCAAAGCCGCAATTTTTGCTTGAGCCTCTTTAGCCAGGTTTGTTCCGCTTCATCCTGGCTTTGGTGCACCGGAACATAGCGCGGCCGTATCTTTTTTCCTTTGATGTAAAACGGCTTTTCGACTTCTCCAACCAGATTGACGAAAAGCCGGCATTTGGCTGTGGGCTGGCGGACTGTGACGCCGTGGACCGATTCAATCGAATTGATGAACAACACCAGCAGATTCCTGTCGTACTTGACGGTTTCAACGCACTCCAAGTGGGTGTCGTCGACATAGGCATCATTAAACAGCGCGGCTCTGTCCTCGAGCGTGACATACTTGGATTAAAACGACTGATTGTCGGGTCCCACAACGGCGTCGTAGTCTGCCGGTCTCATATAAAACAGGCCAGAAAATAGTTTGTCGCCATTATCGATGTGGCTTGTCCGCACCGAACCAGCATTGGTTACCGCGTGTTCCCGCTGAGCATGGCATCCATCAGGATATCATGGGTGCCATACGTGTCACTAAACCGGACACCCGCCTTCAACAGATACCTGCTTGTGTCTCATTCGAAGATTGGAGCGCTGAAAAAGGCATCGCATGGGTCCTTACCATGTCACTCATTAAAATGTCCGCGCCGGTCATGAGCGGGATCAATGTTTCTGCAAATGTGTATGCTTTGATGCCGTAAAGCCATTTCAGATAAAGAAGGGCGGCTGACGTGCCGGAGACGCAGCAAACGATATTCATCCGGGATACGATAAGCTCTATCGGGTATGTGTGCGGAAGGTTCGCCTCCGTGATCCTGGTGCTGGGGTCGGATGTCATATTTCCGACCGCATCAAGCAACTCGGGGAAGAAGGGCGCCCTTATTCTAGGATGTTCCTTCCAGACGATATCGTATCCCCTCTCGACGATCTGCTCCGCAATGTGCCGATAGATCGCCGCCTCTTGCGCGTACGACATTATGCCGTTTCGTGACAATGCCTGGCCCAGCAGCAGGATCCGCGGGTTGGTTGACGCACGGCAATCTCCATTGTCGCCGGAAAGCGCATCCCTGCTGACCTCATCTATTAAATCGCGCATCAGTGAAGCGCCGACCTGCGATCTCGGTACATCCGCCAGAGCATATGGAACGGGGATTTCGCTAAGCAAAGAGTAAAAGAGTCTCACCCGTTTCAGGTGGCGTCTTTCTATCTTGTCAGCCATTTTCCTTAAACGGAGCGCCGGTGAAATTGCAGAGAGGCCTGCAATAAAGGCTCCGGTGATGCGCTTTCGAAGCCTGGTGCCTGGCGGCCGTGCCATGGTTGACACTTCAAACGGAAGGTATGATGTCAAGCCATCCTCATACAGAACGATCTTGGCTCTTGGGTATGAGTCCAGCAGTATTTTTTCCGATGGCCGGTTAACGAAGCAGGCCCAGATTTCATCTGCAGAACTCACTTCAAGACCTATCGTGGCTCGGATCTGATGATGGATCCGGAAAATTTGCAGTTGCCCATATTTACGCTCGGATGTCAGAAGGTCGTATGCCCATATGATCCGTTTCCAGGTCCATACTGTAGACGCAAGCTTAGCAAGATCAGTCTTGAAATGCTCGGAAACGCCGGCCGTTTCATAAAGGACAAGATAGTCCTCATGCTCCTGTTGCGGCGGCGAGCTTTCATCCGCTATTGACTGGCGAAGTGAGGCAACCAAGCTGAGCAATTGCCAGGTCCCAAAGACGCAGCATATTCGGACTGGCAATTTAGAATCTCCAAATCGGATGGGAATAACTCCGCTTGTTCCGTCATTTCAACATGCCATTGCGTCAAATCCAACAGGCCGTGTGTGGCTCGGGACTGGTTGCGTCCGCTTCACAATACTCGCTCTTGCTTCAGCAAGAAATGTCTTGCCGGGCTTAACGTCCGCGGCAGACCGGAGTTCCGCGTAACAACAAGTCGGGCGATTTCCGCTAAACTGCGCGACGGACGCCTGTTAAGATCCGGTATGATCACAAGGAGGAGGCGGCAAGATCGCTCAAGTGACTCGATCCTGCCGCCGCGGGTCTTGTCTTCCGGTTGGCATCCAGGCGTGAATTCTCCCGGTTTTCGGGAAGGTCGTTGTCGGGGAAAGCGGGTTTCGCTGCCGTCAGGCAAAAGTAAGCTCCAGTTGTGAACCGGAGTGTGACGATGACAGACGCAGAAACCAGAATGTTTCGCATGCTTGGTGTGCCGGCTGGTCTGATGTGGCGGCCTGAGGTCCCTGCTGACCTGCCATGGCAGGGCATGTGTGGGCGCATCTGTGCATCGTGTCCGATGCGAAGCCCGCACTGCTCCACGACCGTTCTTGATGGCGGCGCCACGCCGCAACTTTCCCGGTGACCAAGGGTAAAGACGGCGCTGCAGAATGCGCCGCCCTGTCGCCCGCGATCAGGCGGCGAGCCAAGCCCGGGTGAAGTCCTGCTCATAGGCCTGATGCATCTGGTAACCCATCAAGGCAGGTTTCATATGGCAGAACAGCTTTCGCCAGTAGGGCTGAACGATGATGCCGGAATCCTGCAGCATGACCTGCAGTTCCTTCATCACCGCACGGCGCTGCTCCGGATCGGCGATGGCGTTGGCCTTGTGGACCTTGGCATCGAAGTCGGGATCGGCGAACCCTGTCTCGTTCCATGCCGAACCGGTCTGGTAGGCAAGCGCATAGGTCTGGATGCCGAGCGGTCGGGCGTTCCAATTGGTGGTCGCGAAGGGATACTTCGTCCAGTCGTTCCAGAATGCCGATTCCGGGATGACGGTGCGTTTCACCTTGAAGCCGGCTTCGCGCATCTGCTGGGCGACGGCATCGGAGCTTTCCTTGCGGTAATCGGCTTCGACCGAGATCAGATCAAACTCGAAATCGAGCTGGCCGGCTTCCTCGAGCAATGCCCTGGCCCGGACCGGATCACGTTTGATCGGCGGCAGGTCGGCGTGTTCGGGATGCATCGGTCCGACATGATCGTTCTGCGCGACGATACCCATGCCGTCGGCGCCCAGTTGCAGCACCGCTTCGTTGTCGACCGCAAGCTGTATGGCGTTGCGCACGCGCTTGTCGTCATAGGGTTTGGCGTTGACGTTGCAGCGCGAGACCAGGGTGGCGGCAGTGACGATCTCGCTTTTCTTCAGGCCCAGCCTGTCGAGCATGGCGACGTCATAGGACTGCGTCTGCCCATTCAGGTCGATCTCACCGGATTCGAAGGCGGAGACGGTGGCGGCCGAGTCGGTGCCGTAGTCGGTCCAGTCGATGCCGTCGAGGAACACCTCGCCGCCCCACCACGACCCGTCCGGCCGCTTGCGCACCGAGGCAGCAACGCCGACATCGAGTTTTTTAAGTTCGAACGGGCCCGTGGAAACGGGGTTGGCCGACAGTGGCGCAGCCTTCGGATTGAAGGTGTGGTGGACGATCAATGCCGGGTAGTCGGTCATCGCGGGGATGATGGTGATGTCGGGCTGAGACAGTTTCAGGACCACGGTGTGGCCGTCGCGAACCTCGATGGCACCAGTGCGCGCCACCTTGGTGTCGGGATCGATCAGCGCGGTCATGCGCCCGGCCATCGAGTTGCCGGCGGCATCCTTCTCGCACCAGCGCGTGATGTTGAAGGCGACATCCGTGGCGGTGAAATCGTCGCCGTTCGACCATTTCACCCCCGGGCGCACCTTGAGCACATATTCCGTGGCGTCCGCATTGATCTCCCAGCTCTGCAGCAGCACCGGCTCGAAGGTGAAATCCGGCTTCCAGCGCACCAGCGGTTCGAGAAACTGCATGGCGATGTTGCCCATCTGCGAAACCTTGAACTTGCGCGGGTCTTCCAGCTCCATCACCTGCATGGCAACACGCAGCACGCCGCCCTTCCTGGGTTGGGCGGCTTCTTCGGCCCGCGCCGGGACCGGCTGACCGATGAGCCCATAGGCAATCGCGGTGCTGGCGCCGAAGGCGCTGGCCAGCGCCAGGAACTCGCGGCGGCCAAGCGCGCCGCTCTTCGCGCCTTTCGCAAATGTGCCGATCGCCGGATGAAGAGGTCTGGATGTCATATCGGTTCTCCCATTGTTGATTTTACGCCCAAATTCGGTGGAATGCCCTTGCCGCGTCGTTGCTGGGCGCTGTTTTCTACAGGACGCAGCCGATGGCGGCGGGGCCGCGACGGCGAGGGGAAGGCAAGATGAATCTTCTGACGGCGATGCGGGTGTTCGATCGAGTCTGCCTGCTGGGCAGCCTGTCGGCGGCGGCCCGCGATCTCAACATGTCGACGACGGCGGTCAGCCGCACCATCAAGGAACTGGAAGACGACCTCGGCGTCCGGCTCATCAATCGCACCACAAGGCGTCTTAGCCTCACCGAGGCGGGCCGCGACTATGCTCCGCGTGCGCGCAGCCTGCTCGACGACATTTCCGAACTGCAGGATTCGACGCGCGGCCTGCACAAGGAGACGCGCGGCCTGATCCGGGTTTCCTGCTCCAATGTTCTGGGCCACACGCGCATAACCAAGCTGGTGCCGAAATTCCTCGAAGAAAACCCGCTCACCACGATCGAGTTCGACCTCACCGCGCGTTATGTCGTCGGCATTGTCGAGGAAGGCTACGATGTGGCCATCCGCTTCGGCGGTCAGGCGGATTCCGCCCTGATTGCCCGCCGGCTTGGTGAAGTCCGCAACTATGTCTGCGCCACGCCCGATTATTGGGATGCAAACGGCCGTCCGGTCCACCCGGATGAGCTGGCAAGCCATTCCTGCGTGCTGAGCAATTTCGCCAAGCGCCTTGGCACGTGGCCATTCATCGGACCCGACGGCCCTTTCGATGCGGCTGTCGG
Organism: Mesorhizobium sp. M0518; assembly: GCF_040321125.1. NCBI lineage: Bacteria > Pseudomonadati > Pseudomonadota > Alphaproteobacteria > Hyphomicrobiales > Phyllobacteriaceae > Mesorhizobium > Mesorhizobium sp. M0518. Next base: position 24,703 of record NZ_JAMYQY010000032.1, on the reverse strand, counting down.
CGGGCGCATCTCGACCAACAGCGTCGAGGCCGCCTACCAGATGACCACCGCCGGTTTCGGCATCGGCAACCTGCCCAGCCTGCTGGTCGACGCTGCGATCAGGCACGGCCGGCTGGAAGTGCAGCTGGATGAGTTTCGCCCCGGCTCCAGCCCGATCTACGCGCTCTATCCGCACCGCACCTATATTGCGGCCAAGGTGCGCGCGTTCGTCGATTTCCTGATCCGCGAACTGTCGGCCGACTTCACCGCCTGAAATGCTGCGCGATTGCCCATGGCCAACGCCGTCAGGGGCCTGGCGCGAACGCCAGGCCCCCTCTGCCCCCGTCGCCCGACGCGGCAGCGTCATTTCCACCAGGCGGTGGTGTCGTACATCGGCCCCGGCTCCTCGAAGAGCTTTTCGTATTTGCACAGTGCCGGCGTCTTGCCGAGCGGCACCGAAACACCGTCCCTGAACGCCCATTCGCCACGTTGCGTCGTATCGGCCCGCACATAGCTGGACAGCGCAAAGGCCCGGTCGTGCTGCGATTTGTTGGGCGAGGAGCCGTGCACGGTAAGCAGCCCCCATAAAGCAAGGTCGCCCGGCTCCAGCACCAGCGGAACGATGGTCGCCGGGTCGATGCCGACCTTGCGCAACTCTTCTTCGGCGGTCAGGCCCTTCATCAGTTCGCCGGTTCCCTCGTCCGACAGGCCGAGATAGCCGAGCTTGTGGCTGCCGGGCACGACCTGAAGGCAGCCATTGTCCAGCGTCGCCCGATCGACCGCGAGGCCTGTTGTCACGGTGGCGTCGGCGACATTGTCGAAGGCGGCCTGGTTACGGAAGCGCAGATCCTGGTGGAAGCGATAACCCGTGACATTGGCGCCGGGCGGCTTCCAGTGCAGCTGTTGGGCGATCTGCCTTATGTCACGGCCGATCAGGCCCTCGAGCAGCTTCAGATAGTCGGGATTGCGGCGGAATTCTTCGAAATAGGAATTGATCCAGGAAAACCAGTAAGCCTGCAGCACATAGCGTTGGCCAAAGTCCGATTCAGGCAGGATCTGGAAATTCAGGTTGCCGTGCCGGAAGGTGGCGTGATGCTTGAGGCCGTCGGCATAGACCGCATCGGTTTCCTTCTTCAGCCGGATCATCTCGTCGCCGTCGACGAATTGTCGAACGACCGCGTATCCTTCCTCGCGGTACTGCTCCACCGCTTCGCGTGCCTGCCTGTCAGTCAGCATGTCCGTGACAACCCCTGTCTGTGATCCGTGTCGATCGTAACGAAGGGGTTGCCGGCGATAAGCCATGGATTTTGGCATCGACTTTCCCGATTATCGGGAAATTGAGCGGGGCCTCAAAGGTGCATTGGTCGCAATCGGCTGGTCAGATACGTGCTGCGCCGGCAGACCCTAAAAATAGGTCCGCGGCGCGACAAGGTTCTTCTGCTGGCGAACATAAAAACAGTAGAAGCCGAACGCCGCGGCAAACCACATGAAGGCCTCACCCATGGCCAGCCGGTTGTTGGAATTGGTAAGGATGCTTAGGGCGAAGAAGACCAGTGTGGAGATGTAGCAGGACCATGCGGCCGGAGCGACAAGCTTGGCTCGCATGGCCAGTAGAACCTGCCTGGCCGACCAGGTGTAGAGAAAGGCAAAGAACGCCAATCCGACCACACCATAGCGCACGGCAATCTCCAGATAACCATTGTGGAAGACGTTGAAGATCATGGGATGATAGGTTCTGTTCTGCCATTCGGTCAGCCAGCTGGAACTGGCTCCGAAGATCGGGTGGCGCTTCCAGATATTGATCGCATCCGCCCACAGCATCAGCCTCTCCTTGGCTGCAAGCGGAACCGCGTCGCTCGCGATGGCACGGTCGAAGGCGGGGAGGACCCCATGCCTGAACACATCCGGAACCAAGGTTTTGATGAATGCCATGGTATCGTCGGCGGTGGACGAGAAGATGTTGTGTGCTGCGACAATGCCGGCCGCCACGATCACCAGCACGCCACCCGAAACCAACAGTTCGCGACGATGGCCTCTCGCCAGGGTCATGACCGCCAACAAGAGCAGAGCGAGCGCAAGCGCAAGCCACACTCCCTTTGACCGCATCTCGATGATATTGACGAGGGCAAGCAGCAGGACGGCTGTCGAGAGGACCCAATGCAGGTTCTTGGTTGCTTTCCCGAGGTCCGTTCTCTGGGCCGAGTAGGCCATGAATTGCAGCGTGCAGAGGAAGATGAAACCGGCCGCTACCGACGCGTGGATGGGATTGTTGAAAAGCCACGGGGCCGGTTGGATGCCTTGAAACATGTCCGAATAGAAGGTGTCCGCAGCCAGGAAGACGAGACTGAGGATCATGAACCAGAGCACGAGCCGTGCGGGTTGCCTGACAAACAGCAGAAACGCGAAGCCGGTCGTCGCGTAGAACAGCGGAAACATGTAAATGCCTTCGGCGCCACCCAACTGGTGGGTGCCGAAATAGACGATCGCCAGTCGGATGAAGACATAGAGCGACCAGCCCAGACACAGAAAGCCGACCCAACCGATCAGCGGTTTGCTGTAGGTCCACAAATCCACTCTGAACCAGCGGATGACCGCGAACAGGGCCAGCGCCAGGCCCGCATAGCGGTAGGTGTCGGCCTCGCGCCACACCGCGGAAACCAAAGCTAGAATGGCGAGTGCCGCAAGCAACAGAAGCAAGGTGTGGCGCGGCGCGTTGTCCTTGGCATCATCCAGGGCATCTCGCGGCAGAGGGGGCGGCAGCAGGACGTGATGGAGGCGGCGCAGCTCGTCGCTGGCCCGCAACACCCCGGCACGTATCCGGCTCGGCCCGCCCAGCCTTGCGGATTTGTAGCTTCCCGAGGGGCCCGCTATGCCCGAGATCCCACTGCTGGCGGCGAAGCCAAGCACGTTTTGGCGGACCGAATAGACTTTCAGACCGGTATCCCAAAAGCGCTCGAGTGCAACGTCCCATGGCATTTTCATAACGGCGAGCGCCGACAACAGACCCTGCGCGCCCTCCCGCGTCACCAGATAGGCGGCGGCCGAGCCTTGCGGGCCATGCAGCGCACGACCGATCTCGTCGCCTTCCACTGTCTCGACCGCGCGCATGAAGAAGCTCATGCGATGGTTGGTCAGCTTGATGACATCGAAATCCGGCACCGCCGCGATGATGGCCTCGATGCGCCGCATGGTGTTTTCGCTGAAGAGGACGTCGTCCTCGACGATCAGGCCATGGGCGCTGCCACCGGCCAGGAACGTTTCCAGCGCCTGGATATGGCTGCGGTAACAGGCATATTCGCCCGAAAGGATGTCGCGCCCGCTCAGCTTGCGCGCGGCTGGCAGATCGATCTCCGTCCAGTCTTTTTCAGCAAGCGCCCGACCGTCGACGGCGGCAATGCGCCGCAAGGTCAGTCCTGCCGTTTCGGCGCTGGCAAGCAATTCGCTCCAGCGCTGGGTCTCGCGATCGAGGTTGATGGCGAAGATAGGAAGGTTCATTGAAGTTCCATGTTGAGCCGCCACCCACCTGGCCGACCTATGTATGGAAAGAAGGAGATGTTCAAGGCGACACTGTCCAGATCATGTGCAAATGCTGACCCGAATTTGCCGCGATGGCGTTGGTTTCGCTGAACTTATGACGCAGTCGAACTATTAACCGACCGGCTTCATGGAAGATCGCAAAGGTACTCTCGGGTCCCATGTGTCCGGAACGGACCTGAGCGGGATGGCTGGGGCGCCAGGATTCGAACCTGGGAATGTCGGTACCAAAAACCGATGCCTTACCACTTGGCGACGCCCCAATTGCCGTCAGAGTCGCTTGTGCGGCGCGTTATTAGCAGAGCAGCCAAAAAGCACAATCCTTATGAGTGACGGTTGGAACGCTCGAATTGGGCAGGCAACGCAGCACTGCCAAATGATATGCAGCGGGCTATTCGGACCACACCGCCATCTCGTTTCCGGCTGGATCGACGAAGTGGAAGCGCCGGCCGCCGGGGAACGGGAAGATCGGTTTGACGATCGTGCCGCCGGCGCTTTCGACAGCGTCGAGGGTTTGCTCCAGATCCCTGCTGTAGAGCACGGGCAGCGGCTTTGATGGCGCTTCCGTGGCATCTGCCTGGAAGCCTCCGTCCAGGCCTTCGGCAAAAGCCGAATAGGTCGGCCCATAATCGGTGAACGACCAGGCAAAGGCGGTACTGTAGAAAGCCTTCAGCCGGTCCAGCGTTCCACCGGTCGCGGGCATTTCCAGATAGTCGAGTTTTCCGGGCAGTTTCATGGCGCACCTGTTTGTTCCCTTTATGTTCTACATCAAAAACCTCGGAATGGCAAGTCATTTTGCCGCATCTTCGGACGCGGCTTTTGCTTAATCGATTGTAGAAGGCCGACCGCTTTGCCGGCGCTTGCCTTTCGCACTGCAGCATCATATCGCTCCAAGGACGGACCGGCGGAACTTTCCGTTTCGCCAATCTTTCCAATCTCCTGCAACCGGAGAGCGATGCATGACCAAATGGGTTTTCACCTTTGGCGATGGTGCGGCGGAAGGCCGTGCCAGCGACAAGAATCTCCTGGGCGGCAAGGGCGCCAACCTGGCCGAGATGTGCAGCCTGGGGCTGCCGGTGCCGCCGGGCTTCACCATCACCACGGAGGTCTGCAACGCGTACTACGCCCACGGCCGTATTTATCCGGCCGGGTTGGAAGCCGATGTCGCGGTCGCGCTCGATCACATCGGCCGGCTGACCGGCCGTCGGTTCGGCGACCCGTCGAAACTGCTGCTGGTGTCGGTGCGTTCGGGCGCTCGCGCCTCGATGCCCGGCATGATGGACACCGTGCTCAATCTGGGCCTGAACGACGAGACGGTCGAGGCGCTGGCCGCCGATTCCGGCGATGCGCGCTTTGCCTATGACAGCTACCGCCGCTTCATCCAGATGTATTCCGATGTCGTCATGGGCCTCGATCATGAGGTGTTCGAAGAAATCTTGGAAGATCAGAAAGGCGGGCTCGGGCACGAGCTCGACACCGAACTGACGGCGCTCGAATGGCAGGGCGTCATCGCGCTCTACAAGGCCAAGGTCGAGGAAGAGCTCGGCAGGCCTTTTCCGCAGGATCCGCACGAGCAGCTCTGGGGCGCGATATCAGCCGTGTTCTCGAGCTGGATGAACAACCGCGCCATCACCTATCGCCGCCTGCACGACATTCCCGAAAGCTGGGGCACGGCGGTCAACGTCCAGGCCATGGTGTTCGGCAATATGGGCGAAACCTCGGCCACCGGCGTTGCCTTCACGCGCAACCCTTCGACCGGCGAAAAGATGCTCTATGGCGAGTTCCTGGTGAACGCGCAGGGCGAGGACGTCGTCGCCGGCATCCGCACGCCGCAGAACATCACCGAAGCGGCGCGTATCGCAGCCGGCTCGGACAAGCCGTCGCTGCAGAAGCTGATGCCTGACGCGTTCCAGTCCTTTGTCACCATCTCCGACAATCTGGAGAAGCACTACCGCGACATGCAGGATCTCGAATTCACCATCGAGCGCGGCAAATTGTGGATGCTGCAGACCCGCTCCGGCAAGCGCACCGCCAAGGCGGCGCTGAAAATTGCCGTCGAGATGGCGCGGGACAGGCTGATCACGAAGGAGGAAGCCGTCGCCCGTATCGACCCGGCCTCGCTCGACCAGTTGCTGCATCCGACCATCGACCCCAAGGCCGCGCGCGACGTCATCGGCATCGGACTGCCGGCGTCGCCCGGTGCCGCCACCGGCGAGATCGTCTTTTCCTCCGGCGACGCCGAGGAATTGAAGACGCAGGGCCGCAAGGCGATCCTGGTGCGCATCGAAACCAGCCCCGAAGACATCCACGGCATGCATGCGGCGGAAGGCATCCTGACCACGCGCGGCGGCATGACCAGCCACGCCGCGGTGGTGGCACGCGGCATGGGCAAGCCTTGCGTCTCCGGGGCCGGCTCGCTGCGTGTCGACTACAAGGCCGGCACGCTGATGGCGATGGGCTCGACCTTCCGCAAGGGCGACATCGTCACCATCGATGGCAGCAATGGCCAGATATTGAAGGGCGCCGTATCGATGCTGCAGCCGGAACTTTCCGGCGATTTCGCCGCCATCATGGAATGGGCGGACGCGGTGCGCCGCATGAAAGTACGAACCAATGCGGAAACGCCGCTCGACGCGCGCATGGCGCGTTCCTTCGGCGCTGAAGGCATCGGCCTTTGCCGCACCGAGCACATGTTCTTCGACGGCGAGCGCATCGTCGCCATGCGCGAGATGATCCTGGCCGACACCGAAAAGGACCGGCGCATCGCACTCGCTAAGCTTCTGCCCATGCAGCGCTCGGACTTCCTCGAACTGTTCGAGATCATGGCCGGCCTGCCGGTGACGATCCGCCTGCTCGATCCGCCGTTGCACGAATTCCTGCCGAAGACCGAGGAGGAGGTGGCCGAGGTCGCCGCCGCCATGAAGGTGTCGCCGGACAAGCTCAGGCAGCGCACCGAGGCGCTGCACGAGTTCAACCCCATGCTCGGCCATCGCGGCTGCCGCCTGGCTGTCTCCTATCCCGAGATCGCCGAGATGCAGGCACGCGCCATTTTCGAGGCGGCGGTGGAGGCCGGCAGGAAGGCCGGCGCCCTGGTGGTCCCCGAGATCATGGTGCCGTTGGTCGGCCTGGTGAAGGAACTCGATTACGTCAAGGCGCGCATCGATGCGGTTGCCAAGAGCGTCATGGAGGAAACCGGCGTCAAGATCGATTACCTCACGGGAACCATGATTGAGCTCCCCCGCGCCGCGATCCGTGCCCATGTCATTGCAGAGTCGGCCGAATTCTTCTCCTTCGGCACCAATGACCTGACCCAGACGACCTTCGGCATCTCGCGCGACGATGCGGCCTCGTTCCTGGAAACCTACCGCCAGAAGGGCATTATCGATCAGGACCCGTTCGTCTCGCTCGACATCGACGGCGTCGGCGAACTGGTGCGCATGGCCGCGCAAAAGGGCAAGGCGACGCGGCCAGACATCAAGCTCGGCATCTGCGGCGAACATGGCGGCGACCCGGCTTCGATCCGCTTTTGCGAAGAGGTCGGCCTCGACTACGTGTCCTGTTCGCCCTATCGCGTGCCGATCGCCAGGCTGGCGGCCGCGCAGGCAGCGGTGCTGGTTGCGAAGGCAGGCCGCCGATAGGATCCATCCAGCTTACCGTTTTGTAAGGCAATTCACGCGAACGTGCTGGCGGCGTCGCGTAATCTCGACATTGTTCCTGCCCAATTTGCGGCCATCCGCAAATTGCTCCCGGAAACAGATGCTGCAGATTTCTCCCGCGCCGTTCCACTCGATCCTGGTCATCCAAACTAAGTTCATAGGCGATCTCGTCCTCGCCTCGGCGCTCGCCAACAACCTGCGGCTCGAATTCCCCGGCGCCAGCATCGTCTTTCTGTGCGAGGCCCGCTTCGAGAGCTTCGTCATGGCCCATGGTATCGCTTCCGAGGTGGTCGCATTCAGGCGCGACCGCATGCGCGGAACGCCCTTGGAGCGCGGGAAGGAGCTCTACGCCATGGTGCGGGCGTTACGCCGCTTCCGTTTCGACCTGACCATCGACCTGACCGATTCGAAGACGTCGCGCATGGTCACCGGGCTCGTCAACGCCAAGACCCGTGTCGGTTACAATCCTTCCGAAAGACCCTTGCGTATGTTGGAGCGGCAACCCGCCAATGTCTTTGCCAAGCCCTACGGCTTTGATGGTCAGCATTTCCTGTACCGCTACCTCTCGCCGCTCGAAGCGCTCGGCATCGAACTTCGCACGGTGATTCCGAACCTTCAGCCGCTGCCATCGGAGACGGCGAAAGCATTGGCGCTGCTGGGTAAGCACCATCTGCGGCCAAACGCATTCATCGCCGTGCATGCGGGTGCAAGCTTCGAGGGCCGACGTTGGCAGCCGGAGCGGTTTGCAGCAGTGATCGTCGAGATTGCCGGCGAGACCAGCCTGGATGTCGTCTTGGTGGGCGGCCCGGACGAGCGCGAGATCGCCGAACGTATCGTCGCCAGAACCGCGCCCTCGGTCGTCAATCTCGTCGGTGACCTGTCGCTTGAAAGCCTGCTGGCGTTGCTGAAACAGGCTCGGCTGTTTCTCGGCAATGAGAGCGGCCCGATGCACATGGCCGCAGCCACCGGAACCCCGGTTGTCGGATTGTTCGGTCTGACGGAGCCGTCGCGCTGGGGTCCAGTCGGCGTGCCCAGCATCTCGCTCCAGCCGCCGATGCCTTGCGCCTGCATGGCCGAAAACCTCTGCCGCGCGCCGGATCCGAGCAAAGCATGCTGCGTCTGGGGCCTGGAGGTCAAGCCTGTGGTCGATGCGGTGCGCGAGGTTCTTTCGCGCACCGAAATGAAACTGGAACACGCCATCTGAGATCATGCGCCGCATGCACGACCGCTCTCGACGCGGTGGAATGACCTGTCGCCCACAGGAACGGCCACATTGTCGCGGAGCGCTTTTCAGCTATGCACCATCCCGATTTCCGCCTTCATGCGGGTCGTTGGGATGCCTGCTTGAAATGACGGGTCCGGGAATCGGTTTGATGCGCCTGCTGCAAAAAAATCTCTGCATGATCGCCCTGTCGTGGGCGATGGCATCCGCCAGCCATGCCGCGCCGCTCGTCGAGCCGACGCTGCACATCAAGTCGCAGGCGAGCGGAGCCGGCCGTGTGGCGCTTACGCTCGACGCGTGCGGTGGACAGACCGACAACCGGATACTTTCGGCGCTGGTGGACAACAAGATTCCCGCCACCATTTTCGTGACCGGCATCTGGCTGAGGCGAAACGCCGCCGCCGTCGAAATCATGCGGGCGCATCCCGATCTGTTCGAACTGGAAAATCATGGCGGCCACCACATTCCGGCGGTCGACACGCCGCGGAAAATCTATGGCATCCGCAGTGCCGGCAGCCCGGACGCGGTGCTGGCCGAGGTCGAATCGGGAGCCGCCGCTCTTGCCGGGACCGGCGAGCCGGCACCGAAATGGTTCCGTGGCGCAACCGCCGAATACAGCCCGTCGGCAATCGCCATGATCCGCAAGCTTGGCTTCAAGGTCGCGGGTTTCTCGATAAACGGCGACGGTGGCTCTTTGCTCGGCGCCAAGGAGACCGCCCGGCGCATCGCGGCGGCCAAGGATGGCGACGTCATCATCTCGCACATCAACCAGCCGACCCATGCGGCCGGCGAAGGCGTGGTGCAGGGGCTGCTGGCGCTCAAGGCCAAGGGCTTGACCTTTGTGCGGCTCGACGATGCCGAAGGCATCGGCAACAACGGCACGACGGAGTGAGTGGCCAGCCGAGCGGATCTCGATGCCTTCGGCGTCGGCTCAGTCCGGTTTGGCTTCGATCGTGACCTTGCTGGCATAGAATGCGCCGTGGTTGCGGATCTCAGCCATCTCGTCGAAAGGCCGCTCATAGGCCCACATGGCGTTCTGGCCGGTCTCCCCGGCAGGCAGCACGCTCCAATAGCTTGCATCGCCCTTGTAGGGGCAATGGGTCGAGTGGTCGGTGCGGCCGAGCTTGCCGAAATCGATGTCGGCGAACGGAATGTAGAACGCCGCCGGATAGGGGGCCTCGGTCAGCACCTTGGCCTTCGCTGTTGAAGCGATGACCATGTCTCCGGCACGCACGGTAACGGTGCCGGCATAGGACTCGATGGTGATGATTTTGTCTGGGTTGCGTTGGAAACCGGGTGCGGGGTTGGCGATCTGATCCATGCGGGGGCTCTCCTTGCGTCGACTTTAAGGTGTGTCGCGCAAGCGCATTGTGCAAGCCGCTATCGCCATCCAGTACGCAAAACTTGCCGGGCCGACGCCGATGGATCGCGCCTTGGAACCCTCGAGATACTTGTCGTCAGCTGTCAGGCAGCGGCCTTGAATACGTCCATGAGACCGGCATAGGCGGCAGCGATCCCGGCGACCGGGTTGCTGCTTCTCGATACGGTCTCGACCTTCAAGGAACCGCCGCCGGTAGGCAAGGTGAGCAGCAGGAACTGGCGGTTTCCGCCATCGCCGACTGACGCGGCCGCGACGTGCTGGTCCTCGCCCTGATTCTGGACGCACATCTTGAACAGCAGCGTGCCGCCGACCGCTTCCAGCGCGCCGCCGACAACTTCAACAAATTCATCTTCGGAAACAGTTTTTGTGTCCGGCACCACATCGGCCAGACTTTCGGCAAGCGTACTCTCGAGAGCCTTGTCGTCGAGCTGCGCGTCCATGCGAACCTCTTTCAGTCGCCAATCGCACCCCTTTGCCCGTTAACGAAACTTAACGCCGACGATGGCCGCATTGTGGCGGTTTTCCACCAATGCGGCACTTGGTGGTGCTGGCGGCTGGACAATCGGCCGGTTCGCTCCACAATAGCCCGAAAAGCACAACGCAAAAGCGTGAGGGAGGACCGAATGCTGGGACTGATGCAGGAATGGCCGCTGCTTTGCCATAAGCTCATCGACAATGCCGAGCGGCAGCATGGCGTGCGCGAGATCGTGACGCGCTCGATCGAGGGGCCGATCGTGCGCACCACTTACGCCGACATCCATCGTCGTGCCCTGAAGGTCGCCCAGCGGCTGGAGCGCGACGGCTATGGGCTGGGCGACCGTATCGCGACGCTCGCCTGGAACACCGCACGCCATATCGAGGCCTGGTACGGCATCATGGGCATCGGCGCCATCTACCACACGCTCAATCCGCGGCTGTTTCCCGAGCAGATCGTGTGGATCATGAACCATGCCGAGGACAAGGCAGTCTTCGTCGACCTGACCTTCGTTCCGCTGCTCGAGAAAATCGCCGGCGCCGTAAAATCGCTGAAGCAGGTGATCGTGCTGACCGACAGGGCGCATATGCCGCCGACGACATTGCCCAACGCGGTCGCCTATGAAGATTGGCTTGACGAAGCGGATGGCGACTTCGCCTGGAAGACCTTCGACGAAAGCACCGCCGCCGGCATGTGTTACACGTCCGGGACCACGGGCGATCCCAAGGGCGTCGTCTACAGCCATCGTTCGAACGTGCTGCACGCCATGATCGCTGCCATGCCCGACGCCATGGGACTGTCGTCGCGCGATACGATCCTGCCTGTCGTGCCGATGTTTCACGCCAATGCCTGGGGCCTTGGCCAGAGCGGGCCGATGATCGGCGCCAAGCTGGTCATGCCCGGCTGCAAGATGGACGGCGCCTCGATCTATGAACTGCTCGACACCGAGAAGGTGACCTTCAGCGCCGCCGTGCCGACCGTCTGGATGATGCTGCTGCAGCATCTGGAGGAGACCGGCAAGAAGCTTCCCTATCTGAACAAGGTTGTCATCGGCGGCTCGTCCTGCCCGCGCGCGATCATGACCAAGTTTCAGCAGAACTACGATGTCCAGGTCATCCATGCCTGGGGCATGACCGAAATGTCGCCGCTCGGCACGCTGTGCACCCTGAAGCCGGACCATGCCGGTCTTGAGGGCGAAGCCCGGCTCGATGTCCAGCAGAAACAGGGCTATCCGCCGTTCGGCGTCGAAATGAAGGTGACCGACGACGACAACAACGAGCAGCCTTGGGACGGCAAGACTTTTGGCCGCCTGAAAGTGCGTGGGCCGGCCGTTGCCCGTGCCTATTATGGCGGCGCCGGCGTGGAGCAGTTCGATGAGGATGGCTGGTTCGACACTGGCGACGTCGCCCACATCGACGCCGGCGGCTACATGCAGATCACCGATCGCGCGAAGGACGTCATCAAGTCCGGCGGCGAATGGATTTCGACCATCGACCTCGAGAATCTGGCTGTTGGCCATCCCGATGTCGCCGAGGCGGCAGCCATCGGCGTTCAGCATTCGAAATGGGGCGAACGGCCGCTGCTGGTCGTCGTCCGCAAACCGGGCAAGGAACCGACCAAGGCTGACATTCTCGACTTCATGGACGGCAAGGTGGCCAAATGGTGGATGCCGGACGATGTCGCTTTCGTCGGTGAAATTCCGCACACCGCCACCGGCAAGATCCAGAAGATCACCTTGCGCCAGCAATTCAAGGACTATCGCCTGCCGACGGATTGACGCGATGGTGCATGTTTCGGCTTCATGCCATCGCAAAAAGGCACTAAGTCTCCGTTCGGGTTGGGGCAGCACGGAAAACGATGGTTAGCATTCCTGAACGGCAAACGTCGAAGGCGGCCGGCTGGTCGCGGCGCACGGCCGCTTTTTCGTTGGTGCTGCTGCTGACGGTCTTCGTCGGCCATCGCTTCGATCTCGTCGAAACACCTGTCTTTCTGTGGGTGCTGGGCATTGTCGCGCTGCTGGCGGCGATGGCGCTGTTGTTTGCCGGGTTTGCCTTTTCGCGGCTCTGGAATTTCGGCGACCGCGGCGGTCGCGACCTGACGGTCGGCGCGCTGCTGGCACTGCTGGTGCTCGCACCCTATGGCGTCGCCGCCTACTGGGCGACGATCTATCCGCCGCTCAGGGATATCTCGACGGATTTCGACGAACCGCCGGCGCTCGACGTGAGCGACCGGAGGAAGGATATGAACGTGCTTGCGCCGTCGACGCCTGGGGAACAGCGGCTGCAGACCGATAGCTATCCGCTGGTCAGCGCACGCAGCTACGACCTGCCGTTCGAGACCGTCGTCAATGCCGTCGAAACCGTGCTCGACCGGCGCGACTGGGAGCTGTCGGAACCCTATCCCGATCTCGCCGGGCAAAGCGAGGTGACCATCACCGCCGTCGCCAAGGGCTTCGTGATCGGCCTTCCCGCCGACGTGGCGATCCGCGTGACGGACGATGGCGACACGGTCATCGTCGACATGCGGTCGGCATCCCGCTACGGCCGCTACGACCTCGGAGACAATGCGGCGCGCATCACCGAATTTCTCGCGGAACTCGACCAGGAAGTCGCCGGTCAGGTTGGCGCCGCTCCGGTCGAATGAGACCCAGGGGAGGCTATTCGCCAGGGTCGAACTCTCCTTTGAACAAGACTGTCGCGACCGGTCCAATCGGATTGGCGATCCGGCTCTCCAGGACTTCGACAAGTTTGCGTCCGACACCCGCTATGTCCACGAAATGAACGCCGATCTTCGCAGGCAGGAAGCGCGATAGCCGCGTGCTGTCCCGAGTGACAATGTGGATGTCACTCCCTGGCGCGAGACCTCTTCTGCCGAGAGCGTGTAATGCCCCCAGAAGGCCCAGTTCGTTGGCGCATGCCAAGCCCGTCGGCGGATCTGACCAGGCCAGCATGCGATCGAACCAGGCTGCGCTCGATTCCATGGTGAACATTCCATGACCGATCAGCGACTGGTCGATCGGAATACCAGCCTCGGCCATTGCCCTTCCATACCCGGAAAGACGCATGGCACTCGCCTGGTCGCCCGGAACGAGAAGTTGCAGCGCAATGCGTCGGCAGCCCTTGTCCATGAGCCGCCGGGTCGCCTCGTAGGCAATCTGTTCATTGTCGATGTCGACATAAGGATATGCTGTATCCAGGTCAGTTCTTCCAAACGCGACGAATGGCATGCCTCTATCCAGCAATAGCTTAACGCGCGGATCACCCGAGACCATGCGTGTGATAATCAGTCCGTCTGTGCTGCCCGCCTGAAGCTGTCGCTGCACACTCTCGATGGGATCATCATCGGGCGTGGTGGAGTAGATGGATAGGCTATAACCCGCTTGCCGCGCCGCCAGCGTCATGCCTTCGATTAACGGAAGCTTCAACAGATCGGACAGATGATCTTTTGTTTCCATCGGGTATATTGCTGTCATCGTCAGCGTGCGGCCAGTTTTGAGCGCGAAGCCATGATGATTTGGCACATAGCCGACCCGCTGCGCCACTTCCTTGACGCGAGCGATGGTGGCGGGATGAACCTCCGGCCCATCCTTCAGCGCGCGGGATACCGTGGTGACCGAAAGGGAAAGTTCCGCCGCGATCTGTTTCAGGTTGGTCATGTCGCCCGACCTCATTTGCGAAAGCGCCGGCTGATTTGCTGACTTCCACTACGTGACCGAATTCCACCTCACGGTCAATCCAAGCTCTCGCTAAAGCAGCTTGACTCTCCTGCAATTGGATGCAATCGTAACGTTACGATTGTCAAGAATTGGCCATTTTGAGCGCGTCTCAACAAATTCTAGGGAGGAGAACCTATGTCTTGGTTACGCATTTCCTTGACGGCATTAGCATTCTCGGCCGCCGTGCCGGTCTATGCCCAATCAGTCACCATCACGACCGCGGGCGGCGATTATGGCAACGCCATGAAGGAAGCCATGTGGGCCCCCGCTGCAAAAGAGCTTGGCTATGATGTCCGCGAGGAGACCCTCAGCGACGGCTTGGCCGCCCTGAAGATGCAGGTCACCTCGGGCGCGGTCACAACCGACGTCATTCACCTGGGCTCACCGGAGGGCGCGCAGGCCGCCGCACAGTCGCTGCTGGAGCCGCTCGACTACAAGATCATCGATCCAAAGGCCGTGCCGGATGGCGCAAAGTCCGACTACTGCTATCCGTTCGACTCCTATGGCACCGTCATGTCCTGGAACACCAAGACCTATGGCGAGAACCCGCCAAAGACATGGGCGGAGTTCTGGGATGTTGCCAAATTTCCGGGCCGTCGCGCCCTCCGCGCCAATGCACAGGACTCGATCGAGATCGCGCTGCTCTCGGACGGCGTAGCACCGGCCGACGTGTATTCCGTGCTCAGCACGCCGGAGGGCCTGGATCGCGCGATCAAGCGGCTTGAAGCGATCAAACCAAATGTCGCGGTGTGGTGGACTTCGGGAGCTCAGTCCGCGCAGTTGCTGAAAGATGGCGAGGCGGATTTGGTCGTTACCTGGAACGGGCGGGCCCAAACCGTGAAAGCGGATGGCGGCGCGGTCGATTACACGTTCAAGGGTTCCGTCATCGGTACGGATTGCCTCGGGGTACCGAAGGGGGCGCCGAACAAGGAAGCGGCCATGAAACTCATCGCGGCGATGACACAGCCCGCGCGCGTGGCGAAGCTGACCGATTTCATCGCTTATGGCCCGGTCAATCCTGCTGGCTATGAGGGTGGCCTTATTCCCGAGGACCGTCTGAAGACCCTTGCGACCGCGCCTGAAAATGCCGGCACTTCGGTGTTTTCGAATGCGGACTGGTGGGTCAAGAATGGCGAAGCTGCTCAAAAAACCTTCGATGAGATGATGGCCCGCTGAGTCTCAGCTTTAAGGCTGAAGCACATGATGAAGTCGCTCCCGATCACCATCGACAGCGTGCGCAAGACCTACGGATCTTACGTCGCGCTGGACGATGTCTCGCTCGACATTCAGGCTGGCGAATTTCTCACGCTCTTGGGGCCGTCCGGATCGGGCAAGACCACGCTGCTCATGGCTTTGGCCGGATTTGTCCGGCCCGATTCCGGTAAACTTTTGTTGGACGATCGGGACATTACCCGCCTGGCCCCCAACAAGCGCGACATCGGCATAGTCTTCCAGAACTACGCCCTGTTTCCCCACATGAACGTTCTGGCAAATGTCGAGTATCCGTTGGTGCTGCGCAAGACGCCGAAAGCCGAGGCCCGCCAGAGGGCACTCGACACTTTGGCCCGCGTGAAGCTTGAAGGTTTGGCGGAGCGCAACATTGCCGCATTGTCCGGCGGCCAGCGCCAGCGGGTGGCGTTGGCGCGGGCGATCGTCTTTGAGCCACGCGTGATGCTGATGGACGAGCCGTTGTCGGCGCTCGACAAGAACCTGCGCGAAACCATGCAGTACGAGATCCGGCGTCTGCACGATGATCTGGGGATCACCACGATCTATGTGACGCATGACCAGCGCGAAGCGCTAATCATGTCCGACAGGATCGCGGTGATGAATTCCGGCCGCATCCAGCAGATCGATACGCCACAGCGGATCTATGATCGTCCATCGACCCGCTTCGTCGCGGAGTTCATGGGCGAGGCCAACATTGTGGCCCCGGGCTCGGCGCGCAGAATAGACGGCGCCGATGCGTCACGCGAAGCTCTGATGATCCGCGCGGAATGCTTCCATCTTGATGCGAAGCTCGTCGGGCCAGACGGGGTGGCCCTTGAGGGAACGCTGCGCGCCAAGGCGTTTCGTGGCGAGAACTGGCTTTTGACGCTGGCGCTTGACGGCGGGCAAGAGATACTTGTCTGCATTCCGGCGGCGCTGGCCAGCGGCTGCGCCGAACTTGCCGCCGGTCAGCGGGTGACCGCCTATGCACCAGCAGCGAAAGTTCACGCGATACCGGGAGTGGTAGCGTGACCGTCCTTGCCGATCCTGCGCTCGCGGCAGACGCGCGACGCGAGCGGCGGTTCTTCCTCTCGCTTTCACTGCCTGCGCTGTTCATCGTCGGACTGGCGGCGATACTGCCTATCCTATGGATCATCCGGCAATCCTTCCTGACCACGGGGGGCGAGTACACCGTCGGCAACTACGAGAAGGTGCTTTCGAGCGGGCTGACATGGTCGGCACTGGTCACAACCCTTGAACTGTCCCTGGGCACGCTGGCGATCTGCATTCTTCTCGGTACTCCCCTGGCGCTCGCCCTGGCCAGCGCCAGACCAAGGGTGGCCAATTTGCTGATGGCCTTCGTCATGCTGCCGTTGTGGACCTCCATTCTGGTGCGCACCTATGGCTGGCTCGTGCTGTTGCGACGCGATGGCCTGATCAACGCAACTTTGACGGGTTCAGGCCTGACAGCTGAGCCATTGCCGCTGGTCTACAATTTCACGGGAACGCTGATCGGCATGGTTCACTACATGCTGCCGCTTTTTCTGCTGCCCGTTTATGCGGCGATGCGCGATATCGATGCAAACCTCGTCCGCGCGTCGGCGAGCATGGGCGCCACTCTCGGGCAAACGATCCGCACGGTCATCCTGCCGCTTTCGGCCGGCGGCATCTTCTCGGGTTCGATCATCGTCTTCATTTACACCATAGGGTTCTTCATCACGCCCGCGGTGCTTGGCGGTGGCAAGGTAAATCCGCTTTCCACCCGGATCGAGCGCACGCTATCGACCTTCCAGGATTGGGGCTCGGCGAGCGTCCTGGGCATTCTGCTCCTCGTTCTTATGGCGTTGGTGGGGGTGATGTTCCTGGCTGCGCGGCGGCTCATTGCCGGACGCAGCATCGGCACAGCCCATGCTTGAAGCCTATCCAGACAGCAGGCTGGCCCGCATCCTCCTGTGGAGCTTTTGTGCGCTCGTTATGGCGTTCCTGATGCTGCCGACGCTCGTCGTCGTCCCGCTCTCCTTTTCGGCGTCCAATCTTCTCGAGTTCCCGCCGCGCGCATACTCGTTGCGCTGGTACGAGACTTTCTTCGGTTCGGCGACATGGATGGCCGCACTCAGGACGAGCCTGATCCTCGGCACATTGACAGCGATGATCACAGTGCCGCTGGGGCTTCTGGCCGGCATCTCGATCAACCGGCTCGGCGGAAAGGCCGCCGTAACCATTCAGGGCGTTCTGCTCACCCCGTCCATTGTGCCGGGGATCCTGCTCGCGATCGGTCTCTTCTTTGTTCTGGCGGCGCAACGTCTTGTCGGAACGCTGTTCGGTGTCCTGGTCGGACATGTGGTACTAGCCATTCCGGTCGCGTGCATTGTGTTGTTGCCCGCCTTGGCCCGCTTTGACTGGAACCAGGTTCAGGCGGCGCGCAGCCTGGGCGCAAACTGGGCGAGAGCCATTGGCGGAATAATTATCCCCCAACTTCAGATCAGTCTGTTGTCGGCCACACTGATGGCCTTCCTGACCTCGCTAGACGAATCCGTCATTTCGATCTTCGTCGCGAGTGGTCAAAACAGCACGCTGCCGAAGCTCATGTTCCTGTCGCTGCGCGATCAGATCGACCCGACCATCGCGGCGATTTCGACCTTGTGGACCGTCATCGTCGTGGTCGTTGTCCTGGTCGTGACCCTTCGCCAAAAATCCTGAGCGAGACTGAAAACATGCCCAACAATCATCATGCAGCCGACGATCTGGCCGATCATTCAACGGACATACCCCAAGTGGGGTTGGCGATCATCACCGGATCGGCGAATTGGGGTCTCGCCTTTCCGGAAGATGTCGAAGTTGATGGCGTCCGCACCTTGCAGCGAGACATGAGTTTCCAAACGCCTTTCGGTCCCAGCGACAATTGGAAGCTGCTCGAATTCGATGCATCTATTACCGTCGAGGGCAAAACGAAACGTGCCCTGTGCATGTATTCGCACGGCAATCCCCGAGACCATATCGACCATTCCTGTCATCGCCGCGCGTTCTGGGTGTTGATGAGTGCGGGTGTAAGGCAGATTCTCTCCTGCTCGACCATTGGCGCCGTCAACAAGGCTATCAAGCCCGGCGACATGGTGGTGAACGCCGATATCCTGGAACTGACGCAGACCCCGTTTTCACTACTTCCCGGCCGCCAGAGCTTCGACTGCTCGGGCAAGCAGATCGTATGTCCAAGATGTGCGGCATTGTTGGCCGAGACCGCCCGGCGCCATTGGCCAGCCGAATGCCGCGTCCATGGCATCGAGCAGCAGTTGGTGGCTGCCCACTGCTACGGGCCGCGACTGACAACTCCCGCCGAAGCTCTGGCATATCGAAACATGGGAGCGGACGTGCTCAACCACTCGATCGCCCCTGAGGCCACCTTATCGCGCGAGATCGGCGCCTGTTTCGTGCCCCTGGCGTTCGTCACGGCCGGTTTCAACGACTATATGGACCGCGAGCGCCAGAAATTGCTGCAGGAGCACGTGCTGCCGAGCCTCTCCATGACAGCCTCGCGGGTTGCGCTGGAGACCGCGGCACGTCTTCCAACGGATCCCGAATGCTCTTGCCAGGGCTTGAAGTCGCCTCAGCCAGCAGAGCGCTCCAGCCGGTTCTAGAGCGAATGGCGCCGATAGCTTAGCCAGCCGGCGTGAAAATGCCGTCGATGGCCGGTGCGGCATCGGTCACAACCAGGCCGCGCGCCGTCAGGTCCTCGAGATGGGCAAGCACCGACAATCCGGCGGCACCATGCAGCCGCGGGTCGGTGTCCCTGTAGATCGCCTTGACCATGTCCACGATCGTCCGGTCGCCCTCTTTGACCCGCTCCAGGATGGCGCGCTCGCGCATCTTTCGATGCGTCTTCAACCCGCGCATGAAAGCGCGCGGTGTTGTCACCGGCCCGCCATGTCCCGGCAACAGCAAGCGGTCCCCGCGTTCGATCAGCCGGTCCAGCGAGGCCATATAGTCGGCCATCGCTCCATCCGGCGGGGCGACGATGGAGGTTGCCCAGGCCATGACATGATCGGCCGAAAACAGGATACCGGTTCCCTCCAGCGCGCCAATTCTTTCCAGCGCGAACGCCGCATGATTGGCGGTGTGGCCCGGGGTCAGAACCGTCCTGATCGACCAGCCGTCGCCGTCGACCACCTCGCCGTCGGGCAGGGCGACATCAGGGACGAAACCCGTGTCGGCACTGGCATCGAGCGCATTGGTCTCGCCGATATGCAGGGCTCTTGCCGGCCGGTGCGGCCCCTCTGCCAGCACGAGGGCGCCGGTGCGCTCTTTCAGCCGGGCCGCCAGCGGGGAGTGGTCGCGATGCGTGTGGCTGACGAAGATATGGCTGACCGGCCGGTCTGCGATCACGCCGAGCAGGGTCCGCAGATGCGCCTCGTCATCCGGCCCCGGATCGATCACCGCCAGCGTATCGCGGCCAATTATGTAGCTGTTGGTGCCGTGAAAGGTGAAAGGGCTTGGATTGCGGGCCGTGATGCGCTGGACATCGGGCGCGACGTTCACCCCCTGGCCATAGAAGGGGTCGAAGCCGGTATCGAATTTCAGTGCCATGCATCGGTGCCTTGTTTCGGGAAACGGCAAAACCGATTGCCGCATAACACGCAAGCCAATATAGGAGGATGTGAGGCCGCGAACATCGGTGTGCGGCAATCGGATTGGGGAAATACCATGGCAATTGCAACTACGATGCGTCCGCTTGTTTCTCTGGCTCTGCCGCAAAATGGCGCGGCGCGGCTGGCAACGCAGCTTTTCCTGGCCATCGCCGGAACGCTTGTGCTGACCCTGTCGGCCAAGACCAAGGTTATGCTCGGGCCGGTCGACATTTCGATGCAGACGCTGGCCGTGCTGCTGATCGCCGCCGCTTTCGGCATGCGTCTCGGCGTCGCCACCCTGCTGCTCTACATGGCGGAGGGCGCCATGGGCTTCCCCGTCTTCCAGAGCACGCCTGAAAAGGGTCTCGGCATTGCTTACATGCTCGGCTCGACCGGCGGCTATCTCGCCGGCTTCGTGGTCATGGCGGCCATTGTAGGCTGGGCCGCGGATCGCGGCTGGGACCGCCATCCGATCAAGCTTTTCAACGCCATGCTGGTTGGCGAAGTCGTCATGATGGCGATGGGCTTTGCCTGGCTGGCTCTGCTGATCGGCCCGGAAAAGTCGTGGCAGTTCGGCGTCGTGCCCTTCATCGTCGGCGACCTGATCAAGGTGGCTCTCGCGGCAAGCCTGGTGCCGGCCGTCTGGACGCTGCTGAAGCGCGGCTGAAGCGCGCGATCGAAGAAACGGCCAGGGGCAATCAAGCCACTGGCCGGAGCGGCGTGACTGGCCGATTTCCGGTCTGGTGTCCGCCAACCTCGATAGATTGTCGGTTATATCGCCCTAGACGCTGCGACATCTTCAGTAATGATCATCAAGCCGCTTTATTAGCCTAGGCTTTTCAATTCCCGAACTGTTGACCTAAGAAATAGATGCTTGCTGGCGCAGCCGCGCTGTCGTAGCTCTTGGTCTTCGACTGTATCGAATCGCCGGGGGGCGAGACGTCCGATTCGTTGTTGTGAGCGATTAGGTCAGATGCACTATCGCGCTGGTCTGTCGCCGACACGGCAGCTTCGGGGAAGGGGGGAAGACGTTGAATGTCGCAGCGTCGACTATTGTCGGAAGCCGGCATTTCCTGTTCAGGATTCGGTTTCAACTGCTTGGCGGACTGACATTCGCGATTTTTGCGCCGGCGATCATCCGGATTGTCTTCAATCCTGAATTTATCTATTCGGCCAATCTTCAGGTCACGGTGGCCGCTGCGGTCATCGCGCACCTTGTGGGCTTCTTGTCCTATCGCCGCATCGGAAATTTCCCGGGCGTGGCCGCGGCAAGTTACATCTTGCCGACATTTGCCCTGTCCTATGGGGCTGTTTTCCTGACCATCTTCTTTTTTCGGTTCGAGTACAGCCGGTTTCAAGCCGCCGCCAGTTTCACGCAGTCCACGCTCTGGTATTTCGGCCTGAGCCTGTTGACGCGGCGTCTCGATCCGTACCGGCTCGTCGTGATTCCCGGCGGAGATGTCGAGCGCCTCAAGACGTTACCGGGTGTGCATTGGTTTTGGATCAAGTCGACCAGTACGATAATCGAAAGAGCCAGCGGCGTGGTCGTTGATCTGCGTGCCGATCTTGGCGCGGAATGGGAACGATACATCGCGGATCGGGCCCTTTCGGGAACGCCCGTATACCACGTCAAGCAGGTCAGCGAGTCGCTGACCGGGCGGGTCGAGATCGAGCACCTGTCGGAAAACACGCTTGGTTCACTCAATCCGAACCAAGCCTATCTCAAGATCAAGCAGGCAGCCGACTGGGTCTCGGCACTTGTCTTGATTATCGTTCTTTCCCCGGTTCTGGCGTTAATAGCGCTGCTGATCCGGCTGGATTCCGATGGTCCCGCGCTGTTTCGCCAGCAGCGCATGGGCTACCGGGGCAAGATCTGCACGGTCTACAAGTTTCGCTCGATGCGCCAGCACTCTGACGCCGGCAGCGACAAGGAGAGGGCGATCACCAGGCGCGATGATGATCGCATCACCCGAGTCGGGCGTTTCCTGCGAAAATCCAGGATCGACGAACTGCCGCAGGTCATCAACATCCTGCGTGGCGAAATGAGTTGGATCGGACCGCGACCGGAAGCTGTCGTGCTGTCACAGTGGTACGAGGCTGAGCTGCCATTCTATCGCTACAGGCATATCGTCAGGCCAGGCATAAGTGGGTGGGCACAAGTAAATCAGGGGCATGTGGCTGCCGTCGATGACGTTATGGAAAAATTGCACTATGATTTCTATTACATAAAGAACTTTTCGCCTTGGCTGGACGTTTTGATAACCCTCAAGACAATGAAAACGATGCTTACCGGCTTTGGTGCGCGATAACCAATGCGAAGCATGGCTCTGGAATAGCAAGCGCAGGAAGCAGATGGATCTCGCCTCCAGGAAAATAGCGATCATCGGGCTTGGCTATGTCGGCCTGCCGCTGGCGGTCGCCTTCGGTGCCGGCAGGGATGTCGTCGGTTTCGACATCGACCAGTCGAGGGTGGACGCGCTGAGGCGTGGCGACGACCATACGCTGGAAGCCAGCAGCGATGAGATCAGTGCTGCGTCGCGGCTGACATTCACCACCGACAAGGCCGATCTGCGCGATTGCGGGATTTTCATCGTCACGGTTCCGACGCCGATCGACAGGGCCAATCGTCCGGATCTGAAACCGCTGATCATGGCATCGACTTTGGTCGGTGAGGTCATATCGCCAGGCGCGGTGGTGATCTTCGAATCGACGGTCTACCCCGGCTGCACGGAAGAGGTGTGCGCTCCGCTGATCGAGAAACATTCGGGCCTGCGCTACAATGAGGGGTTCTTCCTCGGCTACAGTCCCGAGCGCATCAATCCGGGCGACCGCGAGCATCGGTTGCAAACGATCGTCAAGGTCACCAGCGGCTCGACGCCGGAAGCGGCCGAAGGTATCGATGCGCTCTATGCCTCGATCGTGCCGGCAGGCACACACCGTACCTCGAGCATTGCGGTCGCCGAAGCGGCCAAGGTCATCGAGAACACTCAGCGCGACCTCAACATCGCGCTGATGAACGAGCTGTCGCTTATCTTCGGCAAGCTCGGCATCGACACGTCCGAAGTGCTGGAAGCCGCCGGCACCAAATGGAATTTCCTGCGCTTCACGCCTGGTCTCGTCGGCGGCCACTGCATCGGCGTCGATCCCTACTATCTCACCCACAAGGCCCAGGAACTCGGCTATCATCCGGAGGTGATTCTTGCCGGCCGCCGTATCAATGACGGCATGGGTCAGCACGCGGCGGATCAGACGGCCCGCCTGATGATGCGCAAGGGAATACCTGTCGTTGGCAGCCGGATTCTGGTGATGGGCGCGGCTTTCAAGGAAAATTGTCCGGACCTGAGGAATTCCAAGGTCGCCGATATCGTCGCCCAGCTGAAGGAATACAATGCCGGCATCGACATCTGGGATCCCTGGGTCGATGCGCAGGAATGCGCGCGCGCCTTCGGCATAACGAGCATGAAGGACATTCCCGACGAGCGCTATGACGGCGTCATCGTGGCCGTCGGCCACAGGCAGTTCCGTGCGCTGGGCGTCGATGGCCTACAGGCGCTTTGCAAGACCCCGAGCGTCATCTACGACATCAAGGGTCTGTTCCCCAGGCATGTTACGGATGGGCGTTTCTGATGAGGGTTCTGGTCACCGGCGCCGCCGGCTTCATAGGGTATCACGTAGCCAAGCGGCTGCTGGAGCGCGGCGACGAGGTCGTCGGCATCGACAACGTCAACGACTACTACGATCCGCAGATCAAGGAGGCGAGGCTGCGGCTGCTGGACGAGGCGAGCCGCAAGACCAATGCGGGCTATCAGTTCATCCGCGGCAATCTCGCCGACAGAAGCGTGGTCGATGCCTGCTTTGCCGACCACGCATTCGACCGGGTGATCCATCTCGCCGCCCAGGCCGGGGTTCGCTACAGCCTGGAAAACCCGCACGCCTATGTCGAAAGCAACATCATCGCCTACACCAACATGCTGGAGGCCTGCCGCAACAACTCCGTTGCGCACCTGACCTATGCCAGCACGTCGAGCGTCTATGGCGCCAACACCGACATGCCGTTTTCCGAGCACCGGCCGGCCGACCACCCGCTGCAGTTCTACGCCGCGACCAAGCGCGCCAACGAGCTGATGGCGCACAGCTACAGCCATTTGTTCGGGCTGCCGACAACCGGGCTTCGCTTCTTCACCGTGTATGGCCCTTGGGGGCGCCCGGACATGGCGCTTTTCCTGTTCACCAGGAACATCCTTGCCGGCGAGCCGATCAAGCTGTTCAACAACGGCAACCACACGCGCGACTTCACCTATGTCGAGGATATCGCCGAAGGCGTCGTCCGAGCCAGCGACAGCCCGGCCACAGGCAATGCCGCCTGGGACTCCAGCCGTCCGGATTCGGCCACGAGCAGTGCCCCCTGGCGCATCTTCAACATCGGCAACAACAGCCCGGTGAAGCTGACCGCCTATGTCGAGGCGCTGGAAAACGCGCTTGGCCGGAAAGCCATCGTCGAACTGCTGCCGCTGCAGCCCGGCGACGTGCCCGATACCTTTGCCGACACATCGGCGCTGGAGCAGGCGGTGGGCTACCGTCCGACGACGACGGTGACCGAGGGTGTCGGGCGGTTTGTGGAGTGGTACCAGTCGTACTTTGGACGGGGATAGGCCTGTTCTTGGCGGTTCGCGGCTGGTCCGCGCATAGCTGCGCCCGATGACCGCGCAACTAGGAGGAGATGGAATCGATACGGCTCGCAAACAGGCAGTCTGCAACCCATTGCAGTCCCAGGCACTATTGAGCGTTTGCATCCCCACGTTCAATCGTAAGCGCTGTTCTCAGGCCACGGCCCTGAGTTCGGGAGCCGGGATGTAGGCCCAGGGCAGCAGGTCGTCGATCTGGCTGTTCGGGTGGCCATTGACGATCCT
>NZ_JAMYQY010000031.1:0-52123 GCF_040321125.1 Mesorhizobium sp. M0518 | reverse complement strand
TCGATGATGCCGAGTTCGACCGCATAGCTGAGAATGCCGCCGAAGAGACCTATCGTTCGGGCTGCCGTGCCGGCGCCACCGCGCACGATTGCGCGCCCACGCAGCTTGTCCGTCTTCACGTTCGCGCGTGTCTTCCCCGCCATGATGTCCTTCATGGCTTGGGTGATGTCGGACTTGGCCAAATCCCGCACCCGTCGGCTGCCGAGCAGCGGAACGATGTGGCGCTCAACGCGTCCGACATCGGTGGAGATCGTCGTGGGCTTCTTTGGCCGTCCTCGTTTGCCGAGCACGAGTCCGTTCTTGAGATCTTCGAGGTAGCGGGTGCAGAGTTCCTTGACGGTGATCGCCTCGCGATCGAGCTTGCGCTCCTCGGCGGGGTTGCCACCCCTTGCGACCTGACCCAGCAGGGCTTTCGCCTCGCGCCTGGCTTAGTCAGGAGTCCAAACTCCGTGCAGTCCGATCGTATAGCGACGCGAGCGGCCGGCACTGCGGTACTGCACAACATAGCTTCGCTTCCCCGATTTGAAGACGCGCATCCCAAACCCCGGAAGGTCGTCGTCCCATAGGACATAGTCAGAGGACTTGATTTTGGTGGCATCGACGGTTCGTTTGGTCAGCTTCGCCATGCTTTTGGGTCTCCTTGACAGATTCCCTGCGTAAGCAAAGCGTAAGCACGGCAGGGAGGGGTTTGAGCCGCTCCGTCGTACCGTCGGCGCTGATCGATTTCAAATTTGTTTTGTAATTTCAGAGGCATAGCGCGCATTCGGATAAAATCGGATAGTTTCGGCGAAAGCCACTATCCATTCTCCGAAGGCAGAGGTCACAGGTTCGAATCCTGTCGGGTGCGCCAGATTTCAAAGGTCCATATCGCACCTAAAGGTGTCGCTTACCTAAATATGTGCTGCAACCTCACGCAGCATCACCTCAGCCTGGGCAAGTACGGTTTGGACTGCCTCCTGCTCAAGATCAGGCGGATAGCCATATCTCTTGAGGATGCGCTTCACGAGGATGCGCATCCGGGCGCGTGCGGTCGCCTTGTGGTGCCAGTCTACTGTCGCCGAACCGCGCATCTGTTCGACCAGTTCGTGAGCGATCACCCGCAGCTTTTCACTGCCCATGGCCTCAATGGCACTCTCGTTCTCGGCAAGGGCGTCATAGAAGGCTAGCTCCTCGGGGGACAGCCCATGCTCCTCGCCTCGAACCGCCGACGCCTTGATGTCCCTTGCCAGGGCGATCAGCTCTTGGATCATCTCAACGGTCGAGATCGCGTTGGCATGATACCGAGCTACGGCTTCCTCAAGGCGCCGCGAGAACGACTTGGTCTCGACGACGTTCGACCTCGACCGGCTGCTGATCTCGCCATTTAGCAGCTTCTTCAAAGCCTCCAGAGCGAGGTTCTTCCTCTCCATCTGCTGGATTTCCGCTAGGAACTCCTCGGACAGGATCGACAGGTCCGGGGTCTGGATACCTGCAGCCTTCAGGATGTCCACGATTTCAGCGTTGGCAACGGCCTGATTGAGTAGCTGCTCGACTGCAAAGGTCTTGGCGCGGTCAGACATCTTGCCCCTCGCCGTGGTCTTGGCGAGTGCTGCCCGGACAGCTTGAAAGAAGCCGACCTCGTCGCGTATCGCTCGGGCTTCATCGCTGGCAGACGCCAGCGCATATGCCTTGCTCAGCTCCAGTACGGCGTTCTGATAGCGTCGATGCGCCTTCTTCTTGTCGTCGGCGCCCGAAATCTTCGCGGCCTCCCGCTCTTGCCAAGCGAGTATCCAGTCGATGGCGTCAGCCAATGCCACTAGGCGTTGCTGGGGCTGGCCGATCATGCCGAGACGGTAATCGTGGCCGTGGAACATCCCTCGCACGACCTCGTACTTCTCCATCAGGACGGCGACAGCCTCCTGCTCATCAATGCCGGTCTTTTCCTGATCAGAAGTCGTGTATTGGCCCAGTGCCTTCTTGAGGTTCTGCGCGATGCCAATGTAGTCAACGATCAACCCGCCGGGCTTATCCTTAAACACTCGGTTTACGCGAGCGATTGCTTGCATAAGTCCGTGTCCGCGCATCGGTTTGTCAATGTACATCGTGTGCATGCAGGGCGCGTCGAAGCCGGTCAGCCACATGTCCCGCACGATCACGAGCTTGAGTTCGTCGTCGGGGTCACGCGCCCGCTTGGCGAGGGCGTCGCGCCGCTTCTTAGTGCCGATGTGGGGTTGCCAGTCCAGCGGATCGGATGCGGACCCGGTCATCACGATCTTGATCGCCCCCTTGTCGTCATCGTCCGAGTGCCACGCTGGCCTGAGGGCCACGATATGCTTGTAGAGGTCCACGCAGATACGGCGGCTCATGCAGACCGCCATTGCCTTGCCATTCATGCCCGCGATACGAGCCTCAAGGTGTTCGACCAGATCGGTGGCGATCTGCGACAGACGTTTGTCCGACCCTACCAGCCGCTCGACCGTTGCCCATTTCGCCTTCTGCTTCTCCTGCTCGGAGAGTGTGTCGTCTTCGAGGATCGCCTCGATCTCCGCGTCGATCCTGGGCTTCTCGTCCTCGTTCAACTCGATGCGGGCTAGTCGGCTCTCGTAGAAGATCGGAACAGTCGCGCCGTCCTCCACGGCGCGACTGATGTCGTAGACGTCGATATACTCGCCGAAAATCGCAGGCGTGTTTATGTCGTCGGCTTCAATGGGGGTTCCGGTGAAGCCAATGAAGGAAGCGTTGGGCAGCCCCTGGCGGATGTAGTGCGCGTAGCCATAGCGACGCTTGCCCGAGGTCTTATCCAGCTTGGCGTCAAAACCGTACTGGCTTCGATGTGCCTCGTCGGCCATGACGATGACATTGCGACGGTCGGTCAGGACCGGAAAGCTCTCCTCCCCGGTCTCGGGCGAGAACTTTTGGACCGTCGTGAAGATCACCCCACCGGAGGCGCGGTTGAGCAGACGGCGAAGTTCGTCGCGGCTGTCCGCCTGCTCGGGCGTCTGGCGGATCAGGTCGCGACACAGACTGAACGTTGCGAACAACTGATCGTCTAGGTCGTTGCGGTCGGTCAAGACGACCAGCGTCGGGTTCTCCAGCGCCTTGGACCGCACGATCAGCCCACCGAAAAAAGCCATCAACAGGCTCTTGCCTGAACCCTGCGTATGCCAGATGACGCCGATCTTGCGGTCACCGTCAGGTTTCGCGGCCTCGATCGCACTGGTGAGTGCCTTCGTTGCGCCATGGAACTGATGGTATCCGGCAATGATCTTGAACGGACCTTCACCCTTGTCGCCGAACACAATGAAGTCACGCAGCAAGGCAAGGAACCGCTTGCGGTCGAACACACCGTACAACAGCGTCGCCATCTCGCGTGGGCCGTGCGGCGTGAAATCGCCATCCGCTCCCGTCACCGTCCGCCACGGCATGAACCGTTCCTCGTCAGCGGTAAGTGACCCTATCCGGGCCAGAACGCCATCGGAAGCGATCAAGACCGCGTTCGTCCGAAACAGCGACGGCACCTGCGCCTTGTAGGTCTGGAGCTGATTGAAGGCAGCGCCGATGTCGGCAGCCTCGGCACCAGCGTTCTTCAACTCGATGATGGCGAGGGGCAGACCGTTGACGAACACCACGATGTCTGGACGGCGCTTGTGGCGACCCTCAACCACGGTGAATTGGTTGGTCACCAGCCAGTCGTTGTTGTCGGCTTTGTCAAAGTCGACCAGCCAGACCTTGTCACCCTTGATCTCCCCGTCGGCCACGACAAACTCAACATCGACACCTTCGGTGAGAAGGCGATGGATGCGCCAGTTTTCTTCGACCAGGGATGGGGTTTCAGTAACGAACAGTTGCTTGATCGCCGATGCGCGGGCCTCGGCTGGGATGGTCGGGTTCAGACGGTCGACCGCTGCCCTCAGACGCGAAGCCAGAATGGTGTCGGAATAGGCTTCACGCTCAGGAGTGGAGCCGTCAGGCGCGATTTGACTGGACGGAGCGTAGAGGTAGCCAAGCTCCTCAAAGATGTTTATGGCGGCGGCTTCCACGATGTCCTCGCGGAAGCCTGAGCGAGTATAGTCAGTGTCGATCTGCTCGTAGATGATTTCCTTGCCCGGCGTCTCCGTCACGGCACGCTCCCGTGGGCGAGCACATCGAGAATACGATCTACCTCACCGATGGTCTCGGGAACGAACCTGACGGCATCGCCACGATGCAGGCGGTCAAGGGTCTTGAGCGCGCTGTGTCGACCATAGAGGATGTCGCCCCGTGCGTTCTTGGTCATATAGGTTTCGCTGCCGGGACGCTTCCGATGCTTGATACCTGCGACCTTTGAAAGGTCCACGCCATTAGTCTCGCTCCAAATCTGGAGGATGCTGTCGGGTTTGATGATGATGGCGACTTCTATCGGGCCTCGACCCTTGCGCGGTAGGAGGTACCGCCGCGCATGAACATTCTGGTGGCCCGCGGTGTGGACTGCCGCTTCGCGATTAAGACGAGCTTCGCAATGTGCTTTGAGCGCTGCCTGCGGATCAGTCATGCCAGCACCAGACCGGGTTTCAGCCCCAGACGCTCCTTGAACTCTACAGGGATATCTGACCAGTGCTCGACCAGAAGATCGACCAATTGACTTCCATTGATCAATCCGATCCGGGGAAACCCCGCCTCGAGCGCAACGTCGAACGCGGCCTTCTGAAAGCCTGCAGTGGTAATGAACGCACCTTGCCCGTTAGACGGTATAGCTTGTCGAAGCTGGCGGACGGTGGAGGCAGCGATCTTGGCATCTAGCTTGTATCGTTTAGCCTGGACGAACACTTTTACCTTGGCGAGGTTGGCAATGTTTAGCTCGCCGATGGCGTCTACGCCGCCGTCGCCTGTCTTCCCGACTACCTCTGACCCCTCGAACCCAAGTGCAGTGAGAAGATGGCCGACGAGGATCTCAAACTCTTTGTCATCTAGCGTGAGGATTTGGTCGAGAACGGCCCGATACGGATCGTAAGCACCAGCGTGGACAACTGGTGACAAGCTGCCGCGTCCTGTCCGTTGCAGAACTTCGTCAACCTGGGAAACTCCAAAGACAGTCAACGAGGATTGCAATGTGTTCTGCAAAGGCACGGACAGCCCGGAGCGAAGCAGAGGCAGTGACGACCACTTCACACGCCTGCGATGAGGATAGCGGCACGCGGGGTCGGCCGGGACGTAAAAGTAGGATGGATCGGGTCCGACGATACCGTGATGCAGCAACTCCGTGTTCGTGTCCGGCGTAATCACCGTGTCGCCGGCCTTCATCTCGATAAGGAAGCGTGCAAGCTGCCCCACCTGCTGGCCTACGACGATGTTGCTGTCATCCTCGGGGTAGGCAGCGCGATAGAGCGGGTACAGTTCATCGCGGGTGGGAGTGACCGAAAGATCAGCCACTCGCTCCCAACCGATGCCGCAATATCCGCCATGCAGGAAGGCTTGAGCGTATTTGCCGGCGTCGGCGCGGACGCACCAGACCCTGGTCATTGCGCTGCCTCCAGACGATGCTCGGCATCTCGAAGGGTGATGTCGCCGGACATGAGCTTAGGGAGCAAAAGGTCTCGGGTAGCTGCGAGCGTCCTACTTTGTGCTGCATTGGCGAGTATTCGAGACACAAGGGAATGGACCAAGGAGCCAAAAGCGGCAGCGATTTCCTGGCCTGCATTGACAAACGGCAGCGCCTTCACTGCTGTCGAATTCAGCCCCGGGATTGCAACGCCGGTTCCGCGATTTCGCATCTCATCCATCACGGCTTCAGACGTAAGCATGAAATATAGAAACTCTTGAGTAAACGGTGGGCACGCCCTGATCCTATAGACGTGTTCGTTGATACAAAATTCGGAAAAAGGAAAGCCGGTCCCGAACATGCTGACATGGGGTTCGAATTCTCCAGGTCGCCCGCCATCTTTGTACAAAAGCACATCACGGTCGCTCACATGGCCCCGCTTCATGCCTTTATGAAACTCTGCAGTAACATATTTCGTCTTACTAAAGTCGTACTTTCCAATACTAACGATACTCTCCGCACCAACGCTAGGTATTCCAAAATTGATGCCCTTGACGCCGCCTTTGGGCCGCGACCCGGTCTCAAGTACTAACAAGATGGACGCAAGGGAACTTGTCGTCCAGCCCGACGGCAGCCCATCGTCGCCCAACGCTGCCGGAAACAGATCAGCCAGTTCCTGCGCCCGATTGGGGTCGGCGACGAGACACCCCATGATATCGATAGGATCGGTTGCGCCGTCGATCTTGCGGCGGGTCGGGCCGAAATTGACATACCAATCGCGGAAGATCGCCTGCGCCATAGTCTCCAGCGTTTCATTCATCCGCCGGTTCAGTTCGATCTTGTCGTCAAGCGCGCCGAGCACTTCGCAGAAGAGTTTTTGTTCTGGCTTTGGCGGTAGCAGGAACCTATACGCCTTTATGCGGCTCGGCGACGTGTGCTTCACGGTTGAACCCGTGCAACTTGCCAGGACTTCTGCCCTATAGCTTGATGTTCGCATCAACCAGTAGATGAAATCACGGCTGGCAAGGTCAGAGATGCAATCAACCTTTCCAAGGCGCTGATTGTGCAAATAAACAGACCCATCACGGGGAACTATCGCAGGGTACCCAAGAGTGTCACCCGCCTTGCTGAGATCGGTCATCGTCACGAGGAGGTCGCCAGCTCGAAGGACGTAGCCCGGTGCTGACGGGCCGTCGTAGAACTTGAGCTTTCCAAACTGGAAGCCGCCACCGACCGCGAAGTTGCCCGGCGTCAATAGGATGTCTCCTGGCGGCGCGTCTCGGAAATACTCGCCTTTGAACGCAAAGCCATGTTTCACCTCGATGAGGTCGCCGAGCGTTGTAGACGTCCATCCACTCATGGCGTCACGTCCCCGAGTACTCGCTCGATCCGCTCTTCCAGCGTTCGCCCCTCTGCAAACTGCGACTGTAGCTGTTCGCGCAGTTCCTCGAACTTTTCGGCGAACGAAACGCCGTCAATCTCTGCCTCTGCTGCACCCACATACCGACCGGGCGCCAGCACATGACCATGCTCGCGAACCTCTGTTAGGGTGGCCGACTTGCAGAAACCCGGATCGTCGGCGTAGTCGGCCCAGCCGTTCGCCGCCAGTGTCTCGGGCGTGGCACGCCAGCGATGGTAGGACCCCGCGATCTTGTCGATGTCCTCTACACTGAACTCCTTGCGTATCCGATCCACCATGAAGCCGAGCCTGCGGGCATCAATGAACAGGATTTCTCCGCGCCGGTCGCGGTGACCGTTGGCGCTCTTGTTCCGCGCCAGTATCCAGAGGCAGGCCGGGATTGGGGTGGAGAAGAACAGCTGGCCCGGTAGTGCGACCATACAGTCCACAACATCCGCCTCGATCATGGCCTTGCGAATGTCGCCTTCGCCAGATTGGTTAGACGACATCGAACCATTGGCGAGGACGACGCCCGCTGTTCCACGTGGGGCCAGATGGTGGAGGATGTGCTGAAGCCAGCCGAAGTTGGCGTTCCCTCTTGGCGGGACGCCGTGCTTCCAGCGCTGGTCGTCGGTCAGGCGCTCACCACCCCAGTCCGACACGTTGAAGGGCGGGTTGGCCATGACGAAATCGGCCTTGAGGTCCGCGAACTCGTCACGGTGGAAGCTGCCCTCATTGTTCCATCGGATGTCCGCGTCGATACCCTGAACCGCGAGGTTCATCTTTGCTAGCCGCCACGTTGTGTGGTTGATCTCCTGACCGTAGATCGCGATGGCGTCACGCCGCCCGCCGTGCTCCTCGATGAACTTCTCCGACTGCACGAACATGCCACCTGAGCCGCAGCACGGGTCATAGACGCGGCCCGTATAGGGTTCGAGCACTTGGACCAACGTGCGGACGACGGAACGCGGCGTGAAGAACTCGCCGCCTCGCTTCCCCTCGGAACTCGCGAACCCGGACAGAAAATACTCGTATACGCGGCCTAACAGGTCTTTCGCCGTGTCGGTGCTATCGTGCATGCCGATGTTGGAGAACAGGTCGATCAGCTCGCCGAGCATCGTCTTGTTCAGCGTCGGGCGCGCGTAGTTTTTCGGCAGAACGCCCTTCAGCCCTTCGTTCGACGGGGCCTTCTCAATGGCCTCCATTGCCTCATCTACCAGCTTGCCGATCTCGGGGCGCTTGGCGTTGGCCTGCAAATACGACCAGCGAGCCTCCTTCGGTACCCAGAATACGTTTTCGGCCAGATACTCCTCGGGGTCTTCCGCGTCGGCATACTCATCCGCCTCCAGCTTCGCGTGCTGGCCTTCGAAAGCGTCGGAAATGTACTTTAGGAAGATCAAACCGAGCGCGACGTGTTTGTACTCGGACGGCTCAAGGTTGCCTCGCAACTTGTCTGCCGCCTTGAACAGCTCCGCTGTGAACGCCAAATCAGAGCCGTTGCCGCTGTTAGATGCCATCCTGTCCCCCAAATCATTAGCGGTTAGGGTAGGATGCTAGGGCAGGCTCTGCAAACGGTTCCTCAGATACGCTCTTTAGGTCCTGCCCCCGCCACCGCCCTAACAGACTCCCGCTCCACCAGCGGGCACTCCAACTTCGTAATCGGATACCGCCCCCGTCCAGGCGCCGCCGGCGCCTCCAGCTGCTCGATCGCCCATTGCCCCATCGCCATGTGCGGCAGGATCGAGGTCGTCAGCGGCGGGAACAAATGCCGGGCGATTTCCTCGTCGTCGTAGCCGACCACGGAAATGTCTTGCGGAATGTGCAGGCCGGCTTCCTTCAGCGCTTCGTAGCAGCCGATCGCGGTGCGGTCGTTCTGGCAGAAGATGGCGGTCGGGCGGTCTTTCAGCGCCAGCAGCTTGACGGTCGCGGCGTAGCCGGCGCTGGCCGACCAGTCGCCCTCGACCACCAATTCGCCGTCGAACGGGATGTCGGCGGTGGCGAGCGCGCGGCGGTAGCCTTTCAGCCGGTCTTGTGCGGCCTGCATCCACGGCTCGCCGGTGATGGTGGCGATGCGGCGGTGGCCGTGGCTGATCAAATGGCGGGTCGAGCTCTGGCCGCCGGCGATCTCGCTCGGCACCACGGCGGGGAAGGCGTAGTCCGCCGTGTAGCAATTGAGCAGGATCACCGGGATGTCGAGGCCGTAGAGATAGTCGGGCGCGGTGATCTCGCGCGTGAAGATGGTCATGTAGATCAGCGCCGAAATGCCCCGCTTGGTGAGTGCGGCGATGGCGCGCGGCTCCATGACGGAATCGCCCAGCGTCTGCGCCACCAGAAGCACGTTGCCGGCATTCCACGAGGCCTGGCGCGCGCCCTCGATGGCGACCACGGCTTCCGGGCTGGTGGCGAGCTGGTCGACGGCAAAGCCGATCACCCCGTCCAGTCCTTCGAAGGCGGGCCCCTCGAAGGCAGGCAACGCCGGGTGAAGTGCCGAGAAGGCGGGCGCCGAATAGCCAAGGGTCCGCGCGGCCTCGATCACCCGTTCGCGGGTCTGCTGCGACAGCTTGATGCCGGGCGAATTGTTGAGCACGAAGGAAACGGTCGCCTGCGAGCAGCCGGCGGCCCTGGCGATGTCGATCATGGTGACGCGACCCTTGGTGCCCTTGGCCGCCGCCTTGCGCCGCCTCGCCGTGTCGCTGGCCCGATCCGTCGTCTCGCTCATGGCAAATCCCAGTCTGGCTGGCCGGTCAGGCCGGCAAGATGGCGTGACGCCGTCGATTTATAGAGATATCATCAAGGCGTTTATAACTATTAGTATGCCGGAGGTCTATCCGCCATGGATCTCCATAAAAGCCAAAACTCAAATGACGAAAGGCTTGGGCGGCGAGCCAGTGGTGACCAAGGCTCGGCGTTGGATACGCCTGGAAATCGCCGGCATTGGCTCGGAACTAATACTGTTTACTAATACAAAAATGCGCTGTACCGTCAATCCGTCGCATCCGGCCGGTGGGCTCGGGGCGGTGGGAGTGTACGAAAATGGCCCGATGGCGAGCGGATCTTACCCCCGCAAGCCTTGTCTCGGATATGTGATATGTCTGACAAATCGGACTATTTACGAACGAAGGATGAGTCTCTAAGGTCCGCATCGTGGCTGGGACGGCGCCATTCTTTCGGTGCCGTGAACCCTTTGAGGAGGAGGGCGTCCAAGCTGCAAACGGCAAATCAGGTCAGTGCAAGATCGGTCAGTCGAACGACTGAACCAAATGGGAGGTTGAACATGAAATCCTTGATACGAAATGCATCCGTAGCCGCGACCGCGCTGCTGCTCGGCCTGTCGGCCACGGCAATCGCGCGCGCCGACGACAAGCCGACGCTGGCCTTCGTCGTCAACGGCGCTTCCGATTTCTGGAAGGCCGCCGAAGCCGGCGTCAAGAAGGCGCAGGGCGAACTGCCCGACTATACGCTCGAGCTCAAATATCCCGAGCAGTCCTCGGTCGCCATCCAGCAGCGGCTGATGGACGATCTGGTCACCGCCGGCGTCAAGGGCATCATGGTCTCGGCCGTCGATCCCAAGACCTCGACCGATGGCCTCAACAAGATCGCTTCGGAAACGGCGCTGTTCACCACCGACTCGGACGCCCCGCAGACCAAGCGCGTCGCCTATATCGGCTCGTCCAACGTCGATGCCGGCAAGCAGGCGGCCGAAATCGCCAAGAAGGCGATGCCCAATGGCGGCAAATGCCTCGGCTTCGTCGGCCTGCTCGGCGCCGACAATGCCAAGGAGCGCATCCAGGGCATGAAGGACGGCCTCGCCGGAACCAAGATCGAGCTGATCGACGTGCGCGGCGACGACATCGACCAGGCGCGCGCCAAGAAGAACGTCGAGGACGCGCTGGTCGCCAGCCCCGACGTCACCTGCATGGTCGGCTTCTACTCCTACAATACGCCGCGCATCTATGAAGCGCTGCGCGACGCCGGCAAGCTCGGCTCGATCACCGTCGTCGGCTTCGATGACGATCCGATCACGCTGGGCGGCGTCAAGGAAGGCACCATTGCCGCCACCGTCGTGCAGCAGCCCTTCGAATGGGCCTATCAGGGCATGAAGCTGATGGCTGCCTATCTCAAGGGCGACAAGTCGGGCATCCCGGAAGGCAACCTCATCATCATCCCGACCAAGATCATCGGCAAGGATGACGTCGACGCCTACGCCGCCAATCTGAAGGCGATGGCCGGAAAATAAGACTTGAAGCAGTTCAGCCGGCTCAACGTCGCTTGGGCCGGCTGCTCGCATTGACGAACACCGCGAGGATCGTCAGTCTGCCAAAAGCCAAGAGCATGATCCCGAAAAGTGGAAGCCGGTTTTCTCGGACAAACGGGAAACCGTTTTGTCCAGAGATCATGCTCAGAAATTGGCCCCCCAATCGCTGTCAGGCATGATGAACTATTCCGACACATCCATCGCAGCAACGACGCCGTTCCTCAGCCTCGAGAACGTGCGCAAGACCTATCCGGGCGTCGTCGCGCTCGACGGCTTCTCCATGGAGGTCAGGCCGGGCGAGGTCATCGGCCTCGTCGGTGAAAACGGCGCCGGCAAATCGACCTTGATGAAGATCCTCGGCGGCGTCACTAGGCCCGACAGCGGCACGATCACCGTCGACGGCACCGCGCATGACAGGCTCTCAGTCGAAGCCAGCCTGGGTTCGGGCATCGCCTTCGTCCACCAGGAACTCAACCTGTTCGACAATCTCGATGTCGCCGCCAACATCTTCTTCGGCCGCGAGCCGTTGCGCGCCGGGCCGCTCAGGCTCGTCGACCGCGCAAAACTGCGCACCATGGTGGCGCCGCTGTTGAAGCGCGTCGGCGCCAATTTTTCCGCCGACACGCAGGTCGCGACCTTGTCGCTGGCGCAGCAGCAGATGGTCGAGATCGCCAAGGCGCTGTCGATCGAGGCAAGGCTGGTCATCCTCGACGAGCCGACATCGAGCCTGCCGCTCGCCGAAACCGACAAATTGCTCGACGTCATCAAGGCGCTGAAGGCCGACGGCATCAGCGTCATCTTCATTTCGCACCGCCTGCACGAGGTCGAGCGCGTCGCCGACCGCGTCGTCGTGCTGCGCGACGGCATGCTGGCCGGTACGCTGGGCAAGCATGACATCGGCCACGACCAGATGGTCAAGCTGATGATCGGCCGCATGCTGAAGGAGCGCGAAAAGGCCTCGGAAGCGGCGCGTGCGCCCGGCGCCACGGCGCTTGCGGCCAAGGCCATCCGCACGCCTGCCTATCCCGGCCGGCCGGTCGATCTCGACGTCAGGCGTGGCGAAATCCTCGGCCTGGCCGGCCTTGTCGGCTCCGGCCGCACCGAATTGGCGCGGGTGTTCTTCGGCATTGACTCGAAGCTCGGCGGCGCGCTGGAACTCGACGGCAAGCCGCTTGCGCTGGCTTCCGCGGCGGATGCCGTCGCGCAAGGCATCTTCCTGGTCCCGGAAGACCGCAAGCTGACCGGCATCCTGCTCGACCTGTCGATCGCGCAGAACATTTCGCTGCCCAATCTGCCGGCGCATGCGCGCCGCTCCCTGGTGTCCTCAAGCGCCGAGACCGCCACCGCCGAGAAACAGAAGAAAGATCTCGGCATCAAGGCGCCTTCGGTGCAGACGCGCACCGGCACGCTGTCGGGCGGCAACCAGCAGAAGGTCGTGCTCGGCAAGTGGCTGGCCATGAATCCGAAGGTGATGATTCTCGACGAGCCTACGCGCGGCATCGACATCGGCGCCAAGGCGGAAATCTACGGGCTGATGCGGGCGCTCGCCGATGCCGGCGTCGCCGTGCTGATGATCTCCTCCGACATGGAAGAGGTGATCGGCGTGTCCGACCGCATCGCCGTCATGCATGAGGGCCAGATCTCCGGCATTCTCGACAAGGACCGGTTCAGCCAGGAAAACGTGCTGCTGCTGGCAGTGGGCAAGCAGCCGAAATAGTTTCTTGTTTGCCACGGGTTCCGGTCCGGAACCTTCCAGGGCGGGCATTGGGGAGAAGACGATGAGCAAGAAAGATCTCGGCCTGCTGATCCTGATCCTGGTGGTCGGGGCGATCGTTGCGATCATCAATCCGCGCTTCCTGCTTCCGATCAACCTCGCCAACACCTCGAACCTGATCGGCCTGTTCGGCATCCTGTCGATCGGCCAGGCCTTCGTCATCATCACCGGCGGCATCGAATTGTCGGTCGGCTCGGTGGTCGCGCTGCTCGGAACGCTATTCATCGACTTTATCGCCGTGCGTGGCATGGGATGGCCGGTTGCCTTCGTGCTCATCCTGGTGCTTGGCGCCATCATCGGCCTGGCACATGGCT
Organism: Mesorhizobium sp. M0518; assembly: GCF_040321125.1. NCBI lineage: Bacteria > Pseudomonadati > Pseudomonadota > Alphaproteobacteria > Hyphomicrobiales > Phyllobacteriaceae > Mesorhizobium > Mesorhizobium sp. M0518. The sequence continues at coordinate 38,884 of NZ_JAMYQY010000031.1, read as the reverse complement.
GGCTGATCACAAGGCTCAAGCTGCAGCCCTTCGTCGTCACCCTGTGCGGCCTTTTGATCTACCGCGGCGTCGCCCGCTTCTACACTGGCGACGGCACGGCGGGTTTTGCGTTCGGCCAGAATTTCCCCGACCTCGAATTCCTGACCGCCGGGCGCTCTTATGGCGTGCCGAACAGCTTCATCGCGCTGATCGTCATCTCAATAGTCATGTGGGTGGTGCTGCACCGCTCGGTGTTCGGCCGCTATCTCTACGCCATCGGCAAGAACGAGGAGGCGGCGAAATATTCCGGCATCCGCACCGGCCGCGTCGTCATCGCCGCCTATGTCATCTGCGGCGTGCTGACGGCGCTGTCGGCGATCTATTTCGCCATGTACACGCGCTCGATCTCACCGGCCAGCCACGGCCAGTTTTACGAGCTCTACGCAATCGCCGCCGCCGTGCTCGGCGGCTTCTCGTTGCGCGGCGGCGAAGGCTCGCTGATCGGCGTCATCCTCGGCACGGTGCTGCTGCAGGAACTGCAGAACCTCGTCAATCTGCTCGGCATCCCGTCCTCGCTCAACTTCGCGGTGATGGGCGGCGTCATCCTCATCGGCGTGCTGGTCGACCAGCAATGGGGCGTGTTCCGGGAACGGCGGCTGATGGTCGACGCCACGCGCAAGAGCGCTTCCGGCGCGGCCGCGGAATAATCGCCCTGCCAAGACGCGCCGCGCGTTTGTCGGCGCCTGGCGGCATGAATGAAATGGTTGCGGCCTTGCCGCCCTTCTGCGATTGCGGGACGTCTCCACATCATGCCGGATGTCGGTGGCGGACGAGTGGCAAGCCATGAGAGCGAAACCTGAACTGTTGATGTTGAGGGCAGGGGCGCTTGAAGCCGAACTGGCGCCGCAAATCGGCGGCAGCGTGAGCGCGCTGCGCTGGCGCGGCATCGATCTCCTGCGCCGGCTTTCGGACGGGGATCGCGATACCGGCAATGTGCTTGGCGTGGCCATGTTTCCAATGACGCCCTACGCCAATCGCATCACTGGGAACGCTTTCGACTTCGGGGCGCAGCGCTGGCAGGTCCTGCCCAACAATCCGCCGGAGAAATTCAACGTGCACGGCAGCGGCTGGCAACACGCCTGGACTGTCACCGAGACAGCAGCCGCGAACGCGACGCTGACGCTGGACATTGCCGCCGGAGCCGAGCCCTATTCCTATCGAGCGACGCAGGCTTTCGCGGTCACCGAAGAGGGGCTGAGCGTCACCATTACGCTCACCAACACCGGACCGGTTACCTTGCCGTTCGGTTTTGGCCTGCATCCCTGGTTCGATCGCGATCCGGACGTGACATTGCAATTCGAGGCGAAGCGCTTCTACCTCGAAGAGCCGGATGGCATTTCCGGTGATCCGATCACACTTCCGCCCGAACTCGACTTTGCCGAGGACCGGCCTTTGCCAAACGGCTGGCGCAACAGTGATTACGGCGGCTGGAGGGGCGAGGCGATCATTCGTTTTCCAACCCGCGGTGCCGGCTTGCGGATCAAGGCCGACCCGGTCTTCAAGCATCTGATGCTCTACGCCGATCCGACAAAACCGTATTTCTGCGTCGAGCCGCAAACGAATGCCTCCGGTGCTTTCAACCGGGGCCGGTGGGACGATCCGGAGGAAGGCGTGATCGTGCTGGCCCCTGGCGAAAGTGCTGCCGGCACCGTCTTGTTCATGCCTTTTGCGCTTGAAGGCTAGCCTAGATCAGGCCCGACATGTCGGAAAAAGCCATCGCCTTGCGCAGCACCTCGGCGAAACGGTCGCCGGCCGCCTCGCGTGGGCCGCTGTTGTCGATCGAGGTGACGCCAGGTCCCGACAGGCTCACATTGGCGCTGCGCGCCAGTCGCGCCAGCACCTCGCCGCGTGACTCGCGACCGCGCATTGCCAGCCGCTCTGCCAGAACCTCCGGCGAGGCGGTGATCTCGACGATGGCCAGATTGGCATAGCGTTCGCGCAAGGAGGGGATGATCGCGCGCGACACATTGGCGACAGCGACACGGCCATTGGCAACGGACCAGTCGACATCGACGGGGATGCCGTAGCGCAAGCCGTGCGCTTCCCAGGAGATGGCGAAGGCGCCATCGGCTTCGGCCTCGACGAAGGCGGCATCGGCCAGCGTGTCGTGGTCCTCGCTGGCGACATCGCTCGGCCTGGTGATGACGCGGCGGACGAACTCCAGCCTTGTCTCATCGGCAAAGCGGGCGCGGGCGTAGCCGATCACCGTGTCCTTGCCGGCGCCGCTTGGGCCGACGACGGCGACGAAAACGCCATCGCGGATCGGAAACGTCTCGGCCGACAATTCCCGCTCGATCGATGCCGACACCATCATGCGACCCGGCTTCCCTGCCGCCACACGGTGCGCACCACCGGGACATGGTCGTCGACGCGCACGCGCACCAGATCGGCGCGGCGGCCCTGTTCGATGACGCCGCGATCGGTCAGGCCAACCGCATCGGCCGGGTTCTTCGAGACCATGGCGACGGCCTGCGGCAGGGAAATGCCTTCGACGACATCGCCGAGGAAGAACGCCGACTGGATCAGGCTGAAGGGAATATAGTCGGACGACAAGATGTCGAGCAGGCCGTCGCCGGCCAGCGTACGGGCGGAGACATTGCCCGAATGCGAGGCGCCGCGCATGACGTTGGGCGCGCCCATCAGCACGCCCATCCCGGCCTCTTTCGAGGCCCTGGCGGCCTCTTCCGTGGTCGGGAATTCGGCGACGCGCACGCCCTGTTCGATCGCCTCGTCGACATGGCCTGATGTGGCGTCGTCGTGACTGGCCAGCACGATGCCGCGCTCCTGGCAGGCGGCGGCGATCACCGCCCGGTTCGGCGCCGAATTGCGCGCCGATTCGGCCATCCGCTTTTCGCAGAACAGCTTGAAATCGCGATCGGTCAGCTGCAGCTTGCGCTGGTAATAGTAGGCATAGGTCTCGAGATTGACGAACTGGCGCTGGCCTGGCGCATGGTCCATCAGCGACGCCAGCTTGACCCGCTCGTCGCCGTCGAAATTGGCGAAAGCCCCGAGGCAGTCCGGTGCCGAAACCTCGCAGCGCAGATGGATGAAATGGTCGGCGCGCAGACGGTCCTGCTTCACACTGTCCTCGATCGCGTCGGCCAGCTTGCGGATGTCGGCCGATGTGAGGTCGGCGTCTTCGTCCATGCCGACGCGCAAGGCGTCGAGCACAGTGGTGATGCCGGCGGTCGCCACCTGCGCGTCATGGGCGAGCACGGCGGCGATCGGATTCCAGCGCACCTTGGGCCGCGGCGCGTAGTGGCCTTCGAGATGGTCGGTGTGCAATTCGACCAGCCCGGGAATGATATAGTCGCCGCCCATATCCTCGCCGATGCGGCCGATGCCGGATTCGATGCCGGCGATAAAGCCGTCGCGCAGCACCAGCGAACCCTCGACGATCTCGTCGGCAAGCACGATGCGGGCATTGTGGAGAACAGTCTCGGCGGTCATTTCAGGCAGTCCTTCAGGCGGTTTTTCTGGCCGGGCGGCGCCCGAGCGCGTGATGCGAGAGCACCATGAACGGTGCACCCGGTTCGGTTTCGACAAACAAGGTCAGCGCATCCACCAGCACCTTCTGTTGCAGCACTTCCGCGAACAGGCTGTCGATCGCTGCGCGCAAACGAGGGCTTTCCTGTGACCCCGCCCGGCCGGACAGCGTCATGTGGAAGCGAAAGGTTTCGAAGACATAGGGGTAACCCCATTGGCAGAGGTTGCGGAACTCGGCCGGCTTCAGCGAATCCGGGCTGCGCCGCTCGATTTCCGCTTCGCTCAGCGGTGCGCGAAACCGGTCGAAATCGCGCACCACGTCATCGGCGAACCGGTTGAGCGCAGGCAGCGGCCCTTCCGGCACCAGTGCGAAGAAGCCGTCGATCTGGCTGACCACGAGACGCGGGATGGTCACCACCGGCGTCACCTCGGCAAAATGGTCGAGTGCGGCGCGCAGCGAGGTTTCGGTCTCGTTGGTAGCCAGGCGGAAGGGGGCTTTCAGCGTTGCGTGAAAGCCATAGCGGCGTGCCGAAGCGGTGTGGAAAGCGACTTCCGCCGCCGACAGGTCTGCCACCGCTTCGACCGGCCTCGTCGCGGCGCCGAACGGGTCGCGGCCCAGCCAGTCGGCGGCGATCCGCGCCAGCGGCTCGTCCTGCCGGGGGGTGAAATAGAGGGCATAACGCATGGAAAGTCCTTGTCAGCTTCGCTGCCATAGGTGATTTCCATGACGAATTGACGAAGCCTTGCTGGCTTTCAGGTAACAAAACGCTGCGGCGGGGTCATTAGCCGACGATTTTTTCGTGCTGGACCAGGGAGCGAGTGCTCACGCAGCGACCGGTCAGGCCTTCATCAGCCATTCATGCTCAGGCGCATTGTGGAATTTCCACGTCCGCTTCGGTCCGGCCATGACGTTAAGATAATAGAGGTCGTAGCCGTGGCAGGCGGCGCAGGGGTGATAGCCCCGGGGCACCAGCACGACATCGCCATCCTCGATCGCCATTGCTTCATCGAGCGCGCGATGGCCGTTCTTGTCGGCATCGGTATAGACGCGCTGGAAGGCAAAACCCTGCGGCGGGTTGAGACGGTGATAGTAGGTTTCCTCGAGATAGGATTCGGCGGGCAGATTGTCCTGGTCGTGCTTGTGCGGCGGATAGCTCGACGTATGCCCGCCGGGCGTGATGACCTCGACCACCAGCAGCGAATCGGCCGGCTCGCCCTCCGGCAATATGTTGGTGACGTAGCGCGTGTTGGTGCCCTTGCCGCGCACATCCTGGCCGAGATCGTCCGGTGCGATCACCCGCACCGGCAGCCCGCCGCCAAGGCCCGGCGCCGAGCAGACGGCGAGTTCCAGTTCGGTGTCCGCTGTCACCGACCAGTCCGAACCCTCAGGCACATACACCGACCACGGCTTGCCCTCGAAGGGCGACATGCGCTCGCCAAGCAGGCCCAGATCCTTGCCGCCGGCGGACGCCGTGCCCTTGCCGGTGACGAACACCAGGCAGACTTCGCGATCGTCGGTTTTTCCGGACGCGCTCTCGCCGGGCTTCAGCCGGTGCAGGTCGAAACCGACATAGGTCCAGCCGGCGATTTGCGGTGTCACATGGGCGACCCGGCCATGGCCTTTATTGGCTTTGACGAGCAGCTTCGACATTTTTGTCTCCTATTCCAGTGGCCTGACGGTTGCAGGCCTGTAAAGCCAAGTCGTTTGTTTGAAAGGACCATCGCAAACGTTCGGAAATTGGCCGGCGCCCTTCCAACTTCGTCATCCTAGGGCGAAGCAGGAGCGAAGCTCCGTCGCGGAGACCCTAGGATCCATGCCGTTGCCTCGGCCGAAGGGCACAGCGGAGCGGAATCTGCACCGTCACACCAGCTTCAAAGTCATGGCATGGATCCTAGGGTCTGCGCCGCGTCGCTGCGCTCCTTGCTCCGCCCTAGGATGACGAAGTTAGAAGCACTGCAAGCCAATCGCCAACGCATGCGATCAGTCACTCCTTCGGTTCGGCCTCGGCCTTCGCCTCGTCGGCCGGCTTATAGAGATAAAAAAACTGCCAGACGGCGTAGCCGGCGAAGCCGAGCGCGATCATGCCCCAGAACGGCGTGCCGGTGGCGAACTCGATGATCGACCAGATGACGCAGACCGCGACGATGGCGACGCGCCGCCACAAAGGCCGGAAGAAGGGGTGTTCGGAATCTTTCATCGGGCCAATCTACAGCAATCGGCCTCGCCGGGAACCCGTCGCACCAGCCATTGGGAAACTAGACATTTGGAAAGCCTTGCGTCTCGACCGTATAGCCGGCGGCGGTCATGACGCGCATCAATTCCTTGTAGCCAACCTGCGCCATCCTGAGTGGCGGGTTCTTCTTCGGGTCCTGCTCCGCCTCGACCACGAACCAGCCCTCATAGCCATGGTCGGCGAAGCGCTGCACGATGGCGCCGAAATCCAGCGAACCATCGCCCGGCACGGTGAAGGCGCCCAGCGCCACCGCGTCGAGGAAGGATTGTTTGGTGCGATCGAGCTTTTCGATCACCCCCATGCGAACGTCCTTCACATGCACATGGCTGATCCGGGTATGATGGTTGTCGATAGCGCGCAGCACGTTGCCGCCGGCGAATGCCAGATGTCCAGCATCGAGCAGCAGGGGAATGCCGGCTCCGGAATAGCGCATGAAGGCATCGAGTTCCGGCTCGGTCTCGACCACTGCCGCCATATGGTGGTGGTAGGAGAGCGGCATGCCTTGCTCGGCGCACCATTCGCCAAATTCGGCGAGCCGCCTGGCATAAGCCTTCATCTCGTCATCCGACAGCTTCGGCTTGGTGGCCAGCGGCTTTGAGCGGTCGCCCTGGATCGAGCGGCCGACCTCGCCATAGACGATGCAAGGCGCATTCACCGCCTTGAACAGGTCGATCATCGGCTGGATGCGATCCTTGTTGTCGGCCATCTCCCCATCGACCAGCGTGCCCGAGAACCAGCCGCCGCACAGCGTGACGTCGGCGGCCTTCAGGATCGGCAGCATGATTTCGGGGTCATTGGGAAAACGCCGGCCCATCTCCATGCCGGTGAAGCCGGCCGACCGTGATTGGCGCAGGCATTCTTCCAGCGACACGTCATCGCTGAGTTCCGCAAGATCGTCGTTCCACCACGCAATGGGGGACATGCCCAGTTTGGCTTTCAAGTAGTCACTCCGGTTCTTGTTCACCCTCCCCCTTGTGGGCAGGGTCGCTGCGAAGCAGCGGGGTGGGGGTGGCGCCGGACCCCCACCCGGACCTTCGGTCCGACCTCCCCACAAGGGGGAGGTAGGGGTGGCAGCGCCTATATCAATCGCCAACGGTCTGCATCTTCCGCTTCTCGTCATACGCCTTGCGCGCCGCGTTGACCTGCGGCCGTACAGACACTTCCGGCACCGCCACGTCCCACCAATGGCCCCCGGCATCGGTGGAAACCAGCGGGTCGGTGTCGATGACCAGCACGGTGGTGCGGTTGTTCTTCTTTGCCTTCTCCAGCGCGTTTTCCAGCCCGGCGATCGACGGCACCTTCTCGGCGATCGCCCCCATGCTCGCCGCATGCGCGGCAAAGTCGATGTCGGGCAGGACCTCGTGGCGCGAGTCCTTCAGGAGATTGTTGAAGTTGGCGCCGCCGGTCGCCATCTGCAGCCGGTTGATGCAGCCGTAGCCGCGATTGTCGAGCAGCACGATGGTCAGCTTCAATCCGAGCATCACCGAAGTGGCGATTTCGGAATTCATCATCAGGTAGGAGCCGTCGCCGATCATGACGACGATCTCATCGCCGGGCTTCGCCATCTTGGCTCCGAGCCCGCCGGCAATCTCGTAGCCCATGGTCGAGAAGCCATATTCGCCATGATACGATCCGGGCGCGCCCGCCTGCCAAAGTTTGTGCAATTCGCCCGGCAGGCCGCCGGAGGCATTCAGCAGCGTCACACCGGAGCCCATGGCGCGCTGCACGGCGCCGATCACCTGCGCGTCGGACGGGTAGGCGGCATTGGTCGACGCCGTCACCTTGGCCGCCTCGGCCTGCCAGGCCTTCTTGCCGGTGGCCGCATTGTCGGTCCAGGTGGAAGGTGCCTTCCAGCCGTTCAGCGCAGCACTGAGTTCGGCCAGGCCCTCGGCCGCATCGGCCACCAATGGCAGCGCGCGGTGCTTGCCGGCGTCGAAGGGCTGCACGTTGAGCCCGATGATGGTCTTGCCGGAATTCTTGAACAGCGCCCACGAGCCGGTGGTGAAATCCTGAAGGCGCGTGCCGATGGCCAGCACGACATCGGCTTCCTCAGCCAGCCGGTTGGCGGCAGAAGTGCCGGTGACGCCGACCGCCGCCATGTTGAGCGGATGGTCGTCCGGCAGCGAGGATTTGCCGCCTTGCGTCTCGCAGACCGGGATGCCGGCGCTCTCGGCGAATTTCGCCAGTTCGTCCGACGCCTGCGAATAGAGGACGCCGCCGCCGGCGATCACCAGCGGTTTTTTCGCACCCTTGAGCGCGCCGACTGCAGCGGCAAGCTCATGGCGGTCAGGGCGCGGCCGGCGCTGGTGCCAGACCCGCTCGGCAAAGAAACTCTCGGGATAATCACAGGCCTCGGCCTGGACGTCCTGGCACAGCGACAGCGTCACCGGCCCGCATTCGGCCGGATCGGTCAGCACTTGCATGGCGCGGCTGAGCGCAGGAATGATCTGCTCCGGCCGGGTGATGCGGTCGAAATAGCGCGAAACCGGACGGAAGCAGTCGTTGACCGTCGCCGTGCCGTCGGAGAAATCCTCAGCCTGCTGCAGCACCGGGTCGGGAATGCGGTTCGCGAAGACGTCGCCCGGCAAAAACAGGACGGGCAACCTGTTTACATGGGCGAGCGCCGCCGCCGTCACCATGTTGAGCGCGCCAGGGCCGATCGAAGAGGTCGCGGCCATGAAGCGGCGGCGGAAATTGGCCTTGGCGTAGGCGATCGCCGCATGCGCCATCGCCTGTTCATTGTGGGCGCGGAAGGTCGGCAATTCGTCGCGCAGCTGATAGAGCGCCTCGCCGATGCCGGCGACATTGCCGTGGCCGAAGATCGCCCATACGCCGCCGAAGATGGGGACTTTGCTACCGTCGATCTCGGTCATCTGGCGCGACAGGAAGCGGGTCAGCGCCTGCGCCATCGTCAGGCGGATTGTCTTGCTCATGGTGGTTTCCTCCGCAGTCCTTGTGCCGGGCTTTCTTATGCCGCCTTACGGCCGCGCGCGGCAAGCCACGCTTCGGTCAGCTGTTCGAAGCGCTGCGCCATATCGGCGATCGCCTCGTCATCCGACATCTTGCCGGCCAGCCATTGCTCGGCCGCATGGACGAAGATGGTGCGGCCGACCGCAAAGCCCTTAACGATGGGTGCCTTGGCGGTGGCGGCGAAAGCCGCTTCCAGCTCGTCCTGCGGCGCCTCCAGGCCAAGCAGCACGACGCCTCGGCACCACGGATCGTGCTTCAGGATCACCGCTTCGATTTTGGCCCAGGCGCCGGCCGACGCCTGCGGCTCGAGCTTCCACCAGTCCGGCTTGATGCCGAGCGCATAGAGCTCCTCCAGCGCGCGCGGGATCGTCGTGTCGTCGAGCTTGCCATGCTTGCCGGCAATGATCTCGACCAGCAATTCGCGGCCGACCTTGCGCGCGGCTTCGAACAGCGCGCGCAGCTTCTGCTGCTGTTCGTCCTTCAGCGCCGCCGGATCGTCGGGATGGTAGAAGCACAGGCACTTGATGCAGTGATCGACCGGCCACTCCACCAGCTGCGAGCCGATGTCCTGCGAGAATTCGAAGCGCAGCGGCCGCGAACCCGGCAACTCCACCGGCCGCCCGAGCCAGGCGAAGGAATGCCTGGCGAATTCGAACATCGCCTTGCGGCCATGTTTCTCGTCGATCAGCATGCCGTAGCCGTCGCGGCCGGCAGCGACCTTCGCCGCGGCCTTGACCGCCAGCACCTTGAATTCTTCGATCCGCGCCGGATCGGCGCCGGCCTTCGCCGCCACATCCTCCAGCTGCACGCGATGGTCGCAGGCGAGCGCCATCAGCGAGGCGACGTCGCGCCGGCGCGTCGTCGCCCAATGGATGTGGTTGATCGCCTCGTCCTTGCGCAACGCCAGATGCTTGCTGCCGTTCTTGAGGAAGAACCGCAGTTCCTCGAAGGTCGGATATTCCGGCGCGCAGAGCAGCCGCGACACGGCGAAAGCGCCGCAGGCGTTGGCCCAGGTCGCCGCTGTCGCATGATCTTCGCCACCCAGCCAGCCGCGCAGGAAACCGGACATGAAGGCGTCGCCGGCGCCGAGCACATTGTATATCTCGATCGGAAATCCCTTGCCGACGACACCGTCCTCGAGATCGTCGCTGATCGGTCCGTCATAGACGATGCAGCCCATGGCGCCGCGCTTCAGGACGATAGTGGCGGACGACAGCGAGCGGATCGTCTTCAGGGCGCTCAGGCAATCGTCGGCGCCCGACGCGATCATGATCTCTTCCTCGGTACCGACGATGAGGTCGCAGTCGGGCAGCACCGTCTTCAACTGTGCCGAGACTCGGTCCGATTTCACATAGCGCTCGAACCCTTCGGCATGGCCGGCAAGGCCCCACAGGTTCGGCCGGTAGTCGATGTCGAACACCACCTTGCCGCCCTTGGCCTTCATGATGCGGATCGCCTTGCGCTGCGCGGCATCGCTGTTGGGCCTGGAAAAATGCGTGCCGGTGACGACGATCGAGCGCGCCGAGGCGATGAAGGCCTCGTCGATGTCTTCCGGCGCCAGCGCCATGTCGGCGCAATCGGAGCGGTAAAAGATCATCGGCGAAACGCCTTCGTCCTCGACCGACAGCAGCACCAAAGCGGTCAGCCGCTCCTTGTCGGTCTTCAGGCCGTCGACATTGACGCCTTCACGCGTCAGCTGCTCGCGGATGAAGCGGCCCATCTGCTCGTCGCCGACGCGGGTGAGCAGCGCCGAGCGCAGGCCGAGCCTGGCGGTGCCGACAGAGATATTGGCCGGGCAACCGCCGACCGACTTGGCGAAGGAGGTGATGTCCTCCAGCCGCGAGCCGATCTGCTGCCCATAAAGGTCTACGGAAGCGCGACCGATGGTGATGACGTCGAGCGGCGCGTATTCAGCGTCCACGGCTTCGCTCATTGGAACCTCCCGTCGGCCTTGTTGTGTTGGGGTACACGCGCGAGCGGCAGCGTGGCGCCGGGAATATGAAATAATAATTCCAATCCATAGTCAATATGGAATGAGCGTTCCTTCGGGGAAAAGTACCTTTCGGCGGTGGATCAGGCCTTGCGCTTCCGACCCGTGTCGCGTCGCTTCTCGCCGACGCCGACGGTCAGCGCCATGGCCAGCGCCATTGTCGCCGACAGCGAGCGGAAGCCGGCGAAATCGGCCTCGGCAACCTCGAACCAGACCTTGGCGAACTGGGCGAGCGGGGAAAACGAGCTGTCGGTGATGGCGACGATCGGCACGCCCTGTTCCGAAATACTGCGCGCCTCCTCGATGGTGGCAGGCGCATAGGGCGAGAAGGAGATGGCGATGACGGCATCCGCCGGCGTTGCGAAGCCGATCATCTCGGCATTCAGCCCGGCCGCCGATTCGATCAACTGGTTGCGGATCTTCAGCTTGCCCAGCGCATAGGCGATGTAGGACGCCACCGGATAGGAGCGGCGCTTGGCCAGCACGTAGATGGTTTCCGCCTTTGCCAGCAGGGAAATAGCATCTTCCAGATGCGCTTCGTCCAGCGTGCGCGAAATGTCGTTGAGCGAGGTGCTGGCCGCGGCGACGAAGCCGTCGAAGATCGCCCGATGGCCGGCGCCGCCCTCTGCCTTGGCGCGCAACGCCTGCAGCCTTTCGTCATAGGATGAGTTGCGCTCGCGCAGCCGTTCGCGAAACACCTGCTGCAGGCTGGTGAAACCATCGAAGCCAAGCTGCTGGGCAAATCGGATCAGGGTTGAAGGCTGCACGCCGGCCGAAGCGGCGATGCTGGCGGCCGTGCCGAAGGCGATATCGTCGGGATTGTCGAGCGCATGGGCGGCGATCTGGGCGATGCGCTTCGGCAGGCTTTCGCGCCGCTCCAGGATGGTGGTGCGCAGCGTCTCGAAATCGCGAGGTACCCGTTCGTCCATCGTCGCTGTGTCCAAGCTCATGCGTGAAGCGTCCCTCTCTGCATCATCATAGCGAGCCTGCGCAAGAACGCCATAAAAAATGAGGCAGACATTCCATTTCGGATGAAAATGGACTAATTCATCCACGTAACGCTTCAAGCAGTGGAGAAACGGAAAATGGTCGGCGTCGGTCTCATCGGTACGGGTTTCATGGGCAAGTGTCACGCCATAGCATGGAGTGCCGTCAGCGCCGTCTTTCCCGACGTTGCCAAGCCACGGCTGGTCCATCTCGGCGAGGTCAATGAAGAGCTCGCCCGGCGCAAGGCGGGCGAGTTCGGTTTCGCCAAGGCGTCCGGCGACTGGCGTGCCGTAGTCAACGATCCCGAAGTCGATATCGTCTCGCTGACCACGCCCAACCAGTTCCATCCGGAAATGGCCATCGCCATCCTCGAAGCAGGCAAGCATCTGTGGTGCGAAAAGCCGATGGCGCCGAGCTTTGCCGAGGCCGAGGCGATGGCTGCGGCGGCGAGCAAGTCCGGCAAGGTCGCGGCGCTCGGCTACAACTACATCCAGAGCCCGGCCATCCGCCACATCGGCGCTTTGCTGGAAGAGAAGATCATCGGCGAGGTCAACCATCTGCGCATCGAGATGGACGAGGACTTCATGGCCGATCCCGAGGCGCTGTTCTTCTGGAAGCACGAGGCGGCCTCCGGTTATGGCGCGCTCGACGATTTCGCCGTGCATCCGCTGTCGCTGGTCTCAGCCCTGTTCGGCCGCGTCGCCAGCGTCATCTGCGACATGGCCAAACCCTATGCCGATCGCAAGCTGGCCAGCGGCGGCCGTCGCGTGGTCGAAACCTACGACATCGCCAGCGTGCTGATGCATCTGGAAAATGGCATTGCCGGCACGCTGCTGGTCAACCGCTCGGCCTGGGGCCGCAAGGGCCGCATCGCCATCCAGATCTTCGGCTCGAAGGGGTCGATCTTGTTCGACCAGGAGCGGATGAATGAAATCCAGCTCTATGTCACCGCCGATCGACCGACCGAGCAGGGCTACCGCACCATACTGGTGGCGCCCCACCACAAGCCGTACGACGCTTTCCTGCCGGCGCCCGGCCATGGCCTCGGCTTCAACGACCTCAAGATCATCGAGTGCCACGAATTGCTGACGCGCCTGGCCGGTAAGCCTGCGCGGGTCATCGAATTCGCCGAAGGGCTGGAGATCGAGCGCACCGTGCACGCGATGGCGCGCTCGTTCGAGGAAAAGCGCTGGGTGGATGTGAGGTGATCATTCTTGGGGAGCACGACTGGTGATGGGCGCTTCAGCTGCGGAAATTGCGATCGGCTGGCGGAACTCACCAAGCGACGATGTTGGTGGTTTCGGCATAGCGGATAGGCGCAATTCGGGCAGATGAGGCTCCTTGGCGCAGCCGATTTCGTCGTGATGGGAAAAGTGATATCCCATGCAAGGCAAAATTTAGGAATTTCACCGGGCTAAATAAATGATCAAACTCGGAGCGAGAAACTTCTGGTTCTTACTTGCAGTTGCAAGTTACCTTTCCTTGAGTATGATCGCAACAGGTGCTTCTGCCGAAGGTATAGGTCAAAGCGTTAAAGGCGCCTCATTGAGGTATTTGTCACATTTGGATCAAGGGGCGAAAATTTTAGTATGGCCATCTTACACCAGAACGTATGAAATTATCAACGCTGGCCCTGAGATAGATGGTTCCGTAAGTGAATATAGAACTAATCGAGATGGCATTTTCGACCTAGTTCGGACGAGTGGAACAACTCAGATTTCCATTATATCAGTTTCCCCAGGCGTCTTTGCAAATGACATAGAGAAATTATTGGGGAATTCGAAATTACTGCAGGGTTATAAATCATTTGCCTATACGGCGCGCCTCAGTGGTGATGGCTGCACAGCATATAAATTTACCAGCAGAAAGACGTGGATCTCGGTTGGCTTGGTTTTTGTTGATAAGACTAAATTTGGGATAGGCAACAAGGTGGAAACTAACGCGTGCGTCTTTGGAGCTCTTGATTACGTGAACGGCTTTCCGACCAAGGACACGTATTTCGAGTATATGTCACTCCCGCAAGAGCCTGTCAGAAAGCTTATCTTAGAGGCGATTCATCGCTGCGCTGCCGATGGCGACAACAGGTCCCGGCAGGACGAGATAACAAAGGATGGTATCACTCCGCTGCCCTCGTTGGGGTGCGTAGCGGCGAAGATAGGGCAATAGAACTATCTAGCTTGGGTCGGTGGCAGAACCAAAGCGCTGGAACTCAACTCGCGGCGGTCGAGGCGTTCGTCTCCCAGCCGTTGACCCAGACCTGTCGCAAGCGGTCGCCTTCGCCCTTGAACCGCAGCCCCGTCGCCTGGCAATCCTCGATCCGGTCGCTGCGGAAATTGCGGATCGCCTGGCGCAGCTCGCACCAGGCGACGATGTTGGCGGTTTCGGCGTAGTAGATGAGCGCGATCGGGCGGATGAGGCGCTCGGAGGCGCGGCCCATTTCGTCGCGATAGGAGAGGTCGAGCTTCTCCTCATCGCGGATGGCGCGACGCACCAGCGCCAGATCGATCGCACCGGTCGAAGGCGCGGCGAACCCCCACGCATGCAGCGCATTGGCATCGAATGCCTGGCGCAGGGGCGGCGGTACCGCGCCGGCGATCTTGGCGCTGACGCGCTTGGCCGCCTGTTTGAGCTCGCTGTCCCCGGTGCGCTCCAGCAGCGCCAGTGACAACACGATCGCCTCCATCTCCTCGATCGAAAACATCAGCGGCGGCAGGTCGAAGCCGGGGCGCAGGATATAGCCGATGCCACGCCCGCCCTCGATCGGCACGCGCATCGCCTGCAGCGCTGCGATGTCGCGATAGATCGAGCGCACCGTCACTTCCAGCCGCTCGGCAATCGTCGCCGCCGTCACCGGCTGCCGCGCCAGCCGCACGATCTGGATGATCTCGAACAGGCGTGACGCCTTGCGCATTTTTTCCCCCGGGTTGCGAGCCCAACTGACACAGCATTGTCAGTTGGGCTGATCTATAGGAGCGCCTATCGAATTGAAAATCAACAGGTTCCGCTGCGGTTTGGCGGAGCGAGGCGGCAGGCAACTGACATGGATTATGCGGAAAATCTCTGGCTTTTCTTTATCCTGCTGTTCGGCATCATCGCCGTTCCAGGCATGGACATGCTCTTCGTGCTCGCCAATGCACTGACCGGCGGACGCGACAGGGGTCTCGCCGCGACTGGCGGCATCATGGTCGGCGGCATGGTGCACACGCTGAACGGCGCCATCGGCGTCGGCCTGCTGATGCATTTCGTGCCGATCCTGTTCAAGCCGCTTCTGCTTGCCGGCGCCGCCTACATGGCCTTTATCGGCATCACGCTGATGCGCAGTTCCATCACTGTCGGTCAGGAGGGGCCTGCCGGCAGCCGTTCCGCATGGAAGGCCTTTCGCCAGGGTTTTGTGACCTGCCTGATCAACCCGAAGGCATACCTGTTCGTGCTTGCCGTCTACCCGCAGTTCCTGAAACCGGACTACGGTCCGATCTGGATGCAGGCGACGATCATGGGACTGCTGACCGTGGCGACGCAGGCTGCGATCTATGGCGGACTGGCGATCACGGCCGGCCGCAGCCGCAATCTTCTGATCGCCAATCCGAGGGCGACGATTTTTGCCGGCCGGGCGGCCGGACTGCTGCTCTTTGCCGTGTCGGTGTTCACGGCATGGGAGGGGTTAAGGGCGGCGTAGGGATTTCTTGCGAAGAGGACCCCCACCCCTAACCCCTCCCCACAAAGGGGGAGGGGGACTCCAGTCGGCGCTGACAACGGCAAACTGCCGACGTTTTTCAGGCGTCAAAGGTTCGAGTAGGAGTGCGCGGCAGCGTTCCCTCCCCCTTGTGGGGAGGGTTAGGGTGGGGGTCCTTCTTCGCAAGAATCCATATGCGATTGCCCTCCCTCTTGTGGGCAGGGGTTAGGGTGGGGGTCGTGCCGGGCAAAGGCCGGCATCAGTGGCTCAAGCGGCTCCCTGCCGGTTGTCGATCATGGCGCGGCGTGTCGAGCGGCGCCATTCGACAGCACCCGCAAGGCCGTGCAGCACCGTCTCGGTGGTCGCCCAGTCGATGCAGCCATCGGTGATGCTCTGGCCATAGACCAGCGGCTTGCCCGACACCACGTCCTGCCGGCCGGCGATGAGGTTGCTCTCGATCATGAGGCCGATGATGCGCTCGTCGCCTACCGCGACCTGGCCGGCGACATCGGCCGCCACCTTGGGCTGGTTTTCGGGCTTCTTGGCCGAATTGGCGTGGCTGACATCGATCATCAGCCTGGGCGCAACGCCGATATGAGCGAGTTCCACAGCGGCGGCTTCGACGCTCGCCGCATCATAGTTGGGCTGAACGCCGCCGCGCAGGATGACGTGGCAGTCCTCATTGCCCGTGGTCGTGGCGATGCCGCTGCGCCCGCCCTTGGTCACCGCCATGAAATGATGCGGCTGGGCGGCGGATTTCACCGCCTCGGCGGCTATGCGAAGATTGCCGTCGGTGCCGTTCTTGAAGCCGACCGGGCAGGAGAGGCCCGAGGCGAGTTCGCGGTGGATCTGGCTCTCGGTTGTGCGCGCGCCGATCGCGCCCCAGGCAACCAGGTCGGCAATGTATTGCGGCGTGGTCATGTCGAGGAATTCGGTCGCCGCCGGCAGGCCGAGATTGTTGACGGCCGACAGCACGTTGCGTGCCATCCGCAGCCCCTTGTCGATGTTGAAGCTGCCGTCGAGGTCGGGATCGTTGATCAGGCCTTTCCAGCCGACCGTCGTGCGCGGTTTCTCGAAATAGACCCGCATCACGATCTCCAGCCGGTCCGACAGGCTCTCGCGCAGCGCTGCCAGGCGGCTGGCATAGTCGACGGCCGCGACCGGATCGTGGATCGAACACGGGCCGACAATGACGAGCAGCCGGTCGTCGGTGCCGTTCAAGATGGCATGGGTTGCGTTGCGCGATGCGCTGACGGTGCGCGTCGCGGTCAAAGTGCGCGGGATCTCCCGCATCACCTCGTCCGGCGTACTCAGTTCTCGGATTTCCTTGACCCGAAGGTCGTCTGTGGTGGTCAACACGGCTTTCTGCTCCTGTCGAGAGCATGATGCCGAAAAGTGTGAAGCGGTTTTCGGACGACATCATGCTCCTCTTTGATTTAGAGGGAACCTGCCGGCTGAAAACAAAAAAGCCGCCAGGTATGGCGGCTGTTCGGATCTTGTTGCTGCAATCTTCAGATCGAGCGCAATCCTCCCGCCGCCAGCGAGCTCCTAAAGTACCAATACGTGGCGGTCAGGTTGATCATGAGGCTCATATAGTCGATGCGGAGGCGCTTGTCACGTGGGTGATGCGGAGACAATTCGGGATGGCCGAAGCACCCAAACTTCGTCATCCCTGGGCGGAGCAGGAGCGAAGCTCCGTCGCGGAGACCCTGGGATCCATGCCGTGACCTCAGCCGTGGAGTGCATCGGAGCAGAATTTCGCACCGCAGCAACGCTCAGAAGTCGCGGCATGGATCCTCGGGTCTGCGCCGCGTCGCTACGCTCCTTGCTCCGCCCGTGGATGACGAAATTATGGTCGTTTCCGCTAGACTCGCCGATCCTATTCCGGCGAAGCCCCCGCAATGCTCTGGTCATAGTCGACCAGCGATCCGGTCATGACGCCCGACTGCGGGCTGACCATGTAGCTGATCAACCGTGCTAGCTGGTCCGGCTTCACCAACTGGCCCATCGGCTGCGCCGCTTCGGCCTTTGCCAGCCAGTCGTCCGGCGCATCGTGCCATTTCTTCTGCACGATGTCCTCGCCCTCTGTGTCCATCCAGCCGGGCAGCACCGCGTTGCAGCGGATGCGGTTGTGGCGATAGGCATTGGCGACGTTCTTGGTCAGCGTCATCAGCGCCCCCTTGCTGGTCGAATAGGGCGTCAGGAACGACTGGCCGGTATGCGCAGACATCGACAGCACATTGACGATCGAGCCGGGTGCCTTCTTTTCCAGGAGATGCGCCACCACGCCCTGCATCAGGAAGAACGGGCCGCGCACATTGGTGTCGAAGATGGTGTCGAACAGCTCTTCGCTGGTTTCGACCAGCGAACCGCGCGCCGATGTCGCGGCGGCGTTGACCAGCGCGTTGATGGTGCCGAAATGCGAGATCGCGTTGGCAACGGCGCGCTTGCAGTCGGCCACTTTAGAGACGTCGGCGCTGATGAAGATCGCGTCGACGCCCGCTTTCTTGAAATGGGCGACGGCCTTGTCGCCCTTCTCTTGCGAGCGGCCGATGAGCGCCAGTGCCCGGCAGCCCTCGTCGGCCAGGGCTTCGGCAACGGCAAATCCGATCCCCTGGGCGCCACCGGTGACGATGGCGCGTGTCTGTGAATTGCGATCGGCTGATGCGCTCATCGCTCTGCTCCTGTGGTTTCTTTCCAAGGGTTCTTACTTGTCGAGACGGACGGTCTTGCCGGTCGTTGCTGATTTCAGCGCCGCGTCGGCCAGCTTCAGCGCCACCAGCCCATCCGCACCGCTCGGCGACGCTTTCTTGCCCGAGGTCGCGGCTGTGATGAACGCGGCGATCTCAATGGCATAGGCGTCGAGGTAGCGGGTCATGAAGAAGTCGTGCAGCGGCGGGCGGGTGTAGCCCTTCTCGTTGGCCAGTTCGATCGACACCGGCCGCTGGTTCTCGGCCGCGATCATGCCTTTCGAGCCATGCACCTCGATGCGCTGGTCGTAGCCATAGGTGGCGCGGCGCGAGTTGGAGATGACGGCCTGCTTGCCGGAAGCGGTTTCGAGGATGACGCTGACGCTGTCGAAGTCGCCGGCGGCACCGATCTTCTTGTCGACCAGCACCGAGGCATGCGCGCTGACCGCCACCGGCTCTTCGCCGAGCAGGAAGCGCGCCATGTCGAAATCATGGATGGTCATGTCGCGAAAAATGCCGCCCGAGCGTTTGATGTAGTCGATCGGCGGCGCGCCGGGATCGCGCGAGGTGATGGTGACCATCTCGACGGTGCCGATGGCGCCGTCGTCGATAGCCTTGCGCACGGCGGCGAAATGCGGGTCGAAGCGCCTGTTGAAGCCGACCATCAGCGTCGCCTTGGTCTTCTCGACCACGGCCAGGCACTTCTCGACGCGCTTGACGTTGAGATCGATCGGCTTCTCGCAGAAGATCGCCTTGCCAGCCTTGGCGAAGCGCTCGATCAGATCGGCATGGGTGTCGGTCGGCGTGCAGATGACGACGGCGTCGATATCCCCGGATTTCTCGATGGCGTCGATGGTCCGCACCTCGGCGCCATAGGCGCTCGCCAGTTCAGTTGCCGCCTTCTCGAACGCATCGGCGACAGCAACCAGTTTGGCCTGCGGATTGGAGCCGACGGCGCGGGCATGGACCTTGCCGATGCGGCCGGCACCGAGGAGGGCGAAGCGAACAGTCATGATATTTCCTCTGGGGGGATGGGTTAGAGAGAGTTGTGTCCACACCTTCCCTGAGGAAGGGGCAAGATTGCTTCAAGCACGCATATCGTCCTCAAAACAGGATGACCATCCTGTTTAGGCCGCGAGTTCCGCCTCCCCGGTCTTGGCGCCGGTGATGTAGGAGACGATGTCGTTTCCGTCGGTGTTCTCCTTGCGCAGATTGGCGACGATGCGGCCGCGCCGGAACACGACGATGCGGTCGCAGAGATCGAACACCTGGCGCATATTGTGGCTGATCAGGATCAGCGGCTCGCCATTGTCCTTGAGCGTGCGGACGATGTTTTCGACCTGCGCGGTCTCCTGTACGCCAAGGGCGGCGGTAGGCTCGTCCATGATGATCAGCTTGGAGGCGAACGTCGCCGTCCGGGCGATCGCCACGCACTGGCGCTGGCCGCCCGACATGTGGCGGATGGTGTTGGACAGATTGGGGATCTTCACCGCCGTGCGGACGAGCGCCGCCTCGGTCGCCTTGCGCATGTATTTGCGGTCGAGGATCGAGAACGGGCCGAGGTTGAACAGCACCTTCTCGCGGCCGAGGAACAGGTTCGACGGCACGTCGAGATCGTCGGCCAGCGCCAGGTTCTGGAACACGGTCTCGATGCCCGCCGTGCGAGCCTCGATCGGCCCGGCAAAATTCACTTCCTTGCCGTCGAACCAGATCTGGCCGCTGGTGCGCTGCTCGACGCCGGTGATCTGGCGCACGAAGGTCGACTTGCCGGCGCCGTTGTCGCCCATGATGGCGACATGCTCGCCCTTGCGCAGCTCGAAATTCGCGCCTTCCAGCGCGTGCACGCCGCCATAGCGCTTGGTCAGGTTTTCGGTCTTCAGGACGATGTCTGACATGGTCATGCCCTCATTGCCCGCAGGCGTTGGCGCCACTGGTCGAGAACCACCGCACCGACGATGATCACGCCCTTGACCATCTCCTGGTAGTAGGCGTCGAGGCGCAGGAAGGTGAAGCCGGAGATGATGACGCCGAAGATCAGCGAGCCGATCACCGTGCCGATGATCGAGCCGCGGCCGCCCGACAGGGAGACGCCGCCGATGACCGCCATGGCGATGGCGTCGAGCTCGTACATCACGCCCATGCCGGACTGCGCGGTCAGGTTCTTGGAGCTCAGCACCACGGCGGCGAGCGCGGCGAGAATGCCGGCGATGACGTAGACCAGGATCTTGTGGTTGGCGATCTTGATGCCGGACATGCGCGCGGCATCTTCGTTGGAGCCGATCGCATAACAGTGCTTGCCGTACCTGGTGTAGGTCATGATCAGCTGGAACAGGATGGCCAGCGACAGGAAGATGACGACGGGCATCAGGCCTTTGCCGATGCCGGCGAAACTCTCGGTGGGAAACGAGATCGGCTGGCCCTTGGACCACCATTTGGCGATGCCGCGCGCGGTCACCATCATGCCGAGCGTGGCGATGAACGGCGGAATGCGCGTGTAGGCGATCAGCGCGCCATTGACCAGGCCGGCAAACAGGCCGCAGGCGATCGCCACCAGCAGCGGCACGATGACAGGCAGGTCCGTCCAGCCTTGCGCCAAAAACATCGCCTTGGGATTGGGGTTGCCGTTGACCGTCGCCACCTGGGCGAAGCTCATGGCGATCATGGCGGTCGCGCCGACGATCGAGCCCGAGGACAGGTCGATGCCGCCGGTGATGATCACTTGCGTCACGCCGATGGCGATGATGCCGACGATCGACACCTGCAGGATGATGATCTGCAGGCGCGCTTCGTTGAAGATGCCGCCGACGTCGCTGCGGGTGTTGAACAGGAAGCTGTCGCCGAGAAAGACGCGGCCGATCAGTTCGAAGATGACGACGAGAATGACCAGCGCCAGGAAAACATTGAACTCGGCCGGCCATGTGCGCTTCCTCGCATCATAACCGACGCCGCCGACGCCATGAGATGTCTGTGCCACGTATCCTGTCCTCCATCAGCCGCGGTCGCCCTCGCGCCGTGCCGGCGCCGAGGGAGAGAGGGGAGCGGCGCTGTCTTGGTCGAGCGCCGCTCCGTATCGAACCGTTGGCGGCTCAGTTCTTCTTCAGGAACTTGTCGATGTTGGCCGGCGTCACCAGCTGGAAGGGCACGTAGACCTTGTGCTCGATCTTCTCGCCCTTGGAGAGCTTGAGCGCCGCATCGAGAGCGCCGGCGCCCTGGCCGGCCGCGTCCTGGAACACGGTTACGTCGAGGTCGCCCGCCTGCATTGCCGCCAGCGCGTCCTGGGTGGCATCGACGCCGCCGACGACAACCGCCTTCATGTCGATGCTGCCGGCCTTCATCGCCTGGATGGCGCCGATGGCGCTTTCGTCATTGTTGGCGATGACGCCGTCGAACGGCTTGCCGGTCGACAGCCAGTTGGTCATCAGGTTCTGCGCCTCGTCGCGGTTCCAGTTCGACGTCTGCTTGTCGATGATCTTGATGAAGCTGCAATCCGGCGTCGCGATCACATCGTCGATGTCCTTGGTGCGCTGCACGGCGGCCTGGTTGGAAAGCTCGCCCATGATCACATAGACATTGGCTTCCTTCTTGCCGGCTTCCTTGAACAGGCGGCAGACTTCCTTGGTCTCGAGCGTGCCGGAATCGGCTTCGTTCGAGGCGACGAAGGCCTGGTTGTCGGGCAGCGTATCGACATTGACCGGCTCGCGGTTGACATAGACCAGCGGGATCTTGGCTGCCGCGGCTGCGTCCGACATCGCCTGGGTGGCCGAAGTGTCGACCGGGTTGACGATGATGGCATCGACGCCGGAGGCGGCGAAGTTCTTGATCTGGTCGAGCTGCTTGGCAACGTCGTTCTGCGCGTCCTCGACCTGCAGCTCCACGCCGCTCATGCCCTTGGCCTGCTCGATCATGCCGTTGCGCAGCACGGTCAGGAAGTTGTCGTCGAACTTGGCCATCGACACGCCAACCTTGGCGGCCAGGGCGGATGAGCTCATCAGCGCCGCGAAGGCGACGCCCAAAATCAATTTCTTCATTGTGTTTCTCCTCCACATATTGGTGTCCGGTTTCACCGATTTATCCGGAATCCCCGATCTCCCCGGGGAATCTCTCCCTGATATCTTTTCTATTCCGGATGACGCTTGCCTCCTGGCTGGAACGTCAAACCCTCTGTTTGAAACAGATGTTCCGGAACGAAAGAACCAAAATACACAGATGATGAAATATTTATTCCATTTCACATCGGGGCGTCAAGGGCGATTCCGCGGCCTGCCGGCCGATTTACGCATCGCTCTGATGGATTCTATCATTTGCCTCGGCGGCCTTGCGCGGCGGCGGGCTAGATGTTTTCCGGCAGGTAGATGTCAAAGGGCAGGAAGGTCTGGCCCGGAGCGTTGGCGGCGCCGGTTTCGATGGCATGCGCCATCAGGTCGACAAGCTCACGGCACAAAGCGGCGAGCGGGGTCGAGATCACCATGGTGAGGATGTTGTCGGCGAGTGCCGCGCGCGACTCGGCGTTGATCTCGTTGCAGACGACCACCGGCATGGTCGCGGGCTTCGCTGCCCGCAGCGCCGAGACTGCGCCTTCCATGCCGCCGCCCGCGACGTAGCAGCCGGCAAGATCCGGATAACGTGCCAGAAGATCGATCATCGCGTCATGGGTCACCTGGTTGGCTTCCAGATTGACCAGCGTCTCAAGCACGCTGAACTCCGGCGCGTGCTCGCGGAAGAAGGAGCGAAAGCCGATCTCACGCAGCTCATGGCCGTGGAAGCGGTGGCTGCCGACGAAGAGGGCGACCTTGCCGGGCCGCTTGGCTGCTTTGGAGATCATCCATGCGGCGGTGCGCCCGACCTTGCGGTTGTCGAGGCCGATATAGCCCTCCCGGATGCCGGCGGCAAAGTCGGACAGCACCGAAAAAACCGGCTGCCCTCTCGCCTTCAAGGTTTCCACGACCGCTGTCAGGGTCGGATGGTCCGGACCGACAACGGCGATGGCCCTCGATTTCGCCGCCAGCCTGCGCATCTGGGAGGCGATCTCGTCGGGAGCCAGGGAACTGGCGAAATCGATGGTCGCAACGCCGCGGAAGCGCTGCGATTGCGAGATGGCCAGTTCAAGTTCCCGCGCGAAGTCGCCGTAAAAGGCATCATTGCCCCGCAGCAGCAGGAAGCCCAGCCGGTACTCCGGCAATTCCTGGCGCATGCGCTGCTTGATAAGGCCGGCGGCGTGGTAGCCGATATCGGTAGCGGTCTCGTAGACGCGGCGCGCTGTCTCTTCGCGCACCGGCAGCCGGTTGTTCAGCACGCGGTCGACGGTGGCGACACTGACGCCCGAGATGCGCGCCAGATCTGATATTGTCGGCCGCTTCACCATGCTCGCCTCGTCGGGTTTGCTTGAGCCTTCGTATATCATCCTGATGGGAAATGATAGAAACTATCTTTGTGATGTTGAGTCCATCATCGGTCGGCGTTACTTTGATGCTCGAAACCAAGGGATTTCACGGCATCGCTCTGGCGGATGCCTTTGCCGAGGGAGGCAATCATGTCCACTGCGCCGTCCCGGCGTGACTACAGCCTGATCGGCCGCGACGCCAGGCTCGCCGTCGAGACCGGCCTGTCGGCGGCCGAGTGGTATCACACCGACGTACCGCGCAAGCAGATGAAGGAGCTGATGCAGCGCTCCGACGGGCCGGCGATCCGCGATACCGCAATCTGGTTCGCCGCCCTGATCGTCAGCAGCGCCGGCGGCGCCTGGTTCTGGGGCAGTTGGTGGTGCGTGCCGTTCTTCTTCGTCTATGGCGTCCTCTACGGCTCCTCGACGGATTCGCGCTGGCACGAATGCGGTCATGGCACCGCCTTCCGGACGCAGTGGATGAACGATGCGGTCTATCAGATCGCCTGCTTCATGATCATGCGCAATCCGGTGACCTGGCGCTGGAGCCACACGCGCCACCACACCGACACCGTCATCGTCGGCCGCGACCCGGAAATCTCGGTCATGCGGCCGCCTGATCTGGTTCGCGCCATGCTGGGCTTCGTTGGCGTGCTCGACGCCTGGCGTGCGATGTCAGACATGCTGCGCAACGCCGCCGGCAACATCAGCGCCGCCGAAAAGACCTTCATTCCCGAACAGGAACAGCCCAAGGCGATCCGCGTCGCCCGCATCTGGACGGCGGTCTATGCCGCCATCGTCGGGCTGGCGCTCTACACCGGTTCGTTCCTGCCGCTGATGCTGGTCGGCCTGCCCAGGCTCTACGGCGCCTGGCACCATGTCATGGTCGGGCTGCTGCAGCATGGCGGCCTGGCCGATAACGTCACCGACCACAGGCTGAACAGCCGCACCGTCTACATGAACCCGATCAGCCGCTTCATCTACTGGAACATGAACTACCATGTCGAGCATCACATGTTCCCGATGGTGCCGTACCATGCGCTGCCGAGGCTGCACGAACTGATCAAGCACGATCTGCCGGAACCGACACCGTCGATCTTGGCCGGCTATCGCGAGATGATACCGGTCTTCCTGCGCCAGCTGCGCAATGAGGACTATTTCCTCAAGCGCAAGCTGCCGCCGACCGCACGGCCATATCGCGAAGAATTCCACAACGACACTGTCGCCGCCGCGGCGGAATGATCGTGCTTCCATCCGATCTGGAATATTTATTTAACGCAATTCCGGACGGAAAGCCGCTGCGCACTTTTCCTGGATTTGCTTTGGGAGGACTTGAATGAGCGACTGGGTCGAGGCCTGCGCCACCGGCGACATAGACGAGGAGGATGTGATGCGCTTCGATCATGGCGGCCGCTCCTTCGCCATCTATCGCAGCCCCGACGACGAGTTCTTCGCCACCGACGGCCTCTGCACGCATGAAAAGGTGCACCTGGCCGATGGGTTGGTGATGGACGACATCATCGAATGCCCCAAGCACAATGGCCGCTTCAACTACAAGACGGGTGACGCCCGCGGCGCCCCGGTCTGCGTCAATCTCAAGACCTATCCGGTCAAGGTCGATGCCGGCAAAGTCCTGATCCAGATCGGATGACTGACATGGCGGGGGGGATGCTCATCATCGGCGCCGGCGAATGCGGCGGGCGGGCGGCATTGGCGCTGCGCGACCTCGATTATCGGGGGCCGGTGACGCTGGTCGGCGACGAGCCGCATCTGCCCTACGAGCGCCCGCCTCTGTCCAAGGAGGCGATGGCCAGCGATGCGCCCGAGATCAAGGCGATCGCCAGCGACGCAATTCTGGCCGAGAAATCGATCCGGCATATACATTCCGTCCAGGCCGTGGCGATCGATCGCGCGGCGCATGCGGTGCGCCTGTCGGACGGATCGGTCCTGCCCTACGACAAGCTCCTGCTGGCAACCGGTTCGACGCCGCGCAAGCTGCCGATGCCGGGGTTGGGTCCGCGCTGCGTCTATCTCCGCACCTTTGCCGATGCGCTCGCCATTCGTGCGCATCTCACCGCCGGCAACCGCATCGCCATCATCGGCGGCGGTTTCATCGGTCTCGAACTCGCGGCCGCGGCCCGCAAGCTCGGCACTGATGTCACCGTCATCGAGGCGCAGCCGCGCATCCTGATGCGCGGCGTGCCGGCGGAGATCGCAGAAATCATCCATGATGCGCACGTCGCCGAGGGTGTGGATATCCTGTGCGGGGATGGCATCGCGTCCATCGCCGACGACGGCAACAAGGTGCGCATAGCGCTTGCCGGCGGCCGGGAAATCGTCGCCGACCTCGCGATCATCGGCATCGGCGCCGTGCCGGTGACCGGGCTTGCGGCCGAAGCTGGGCTGGCGATCGACAACGGCATTGCCGTCGATGCCGAGCTGCGCAGCAACGATCCCGACATCTTTGCCGCCGGCGATTGCTGCTCGTTTCCGCTCGCCGTCTATGGCGGCCGCCGCGTACGGCTGGAAGCCTGGCGCAACGCCCAGGAGCAGGGCGCGCTGGCGGCCAGGAACATGCTCGGCGCCGGCGAGGCACATACGGCGGTGCCGTGGTTCTGGTCGGATCAATACGGCCTGAGCCTGCAGATCGCCGGGCTGTCCGACGAAGGCCGCAGCACCGTGCGCCGCGACCTCGGCGATGGCGCCTTCATCCTCTTCCATCTGGCTGAAGACGGCAGGCTGGTGGCGGCCAGCGGCGTCGGCCCCGGC
Source organism: Mesorhizobium sp. M0518 (assembly GCF_040321125.1). Classification (NCBI taxonomy): domain Bacteria; kingdom Pseudomonadati; phylum Pseudomonadota; class Alphaproteobacteria; order Hyphomicrobiales; family Phyllobacteriaceae; genus Mesorhizobium; species Mesorhizobium sp. M0518. Next base: position 12,666 of record NZ_JAMYQY010000031.1, on the reverse strand, counting down.
AACGCGGTCGCCCGCGACATCAGGCTGGCTGAAATGCTGATCGGCAAGCGCGCGAAGCCGGCGCCGGAAGCACTGGGATCGCAGGACGTCAAGCTGAAGTCGCTGCTGGCGGCTTGAGCCTGCTCTGCCCCTTGTGGGAAGGGTAATCGCATATGGAATTCCTGAGATGTCTGCCCGGCACCGACCCCCACCCCTAACCCCTCCCCACAAGGGGGAGGGAGACTTCCGTCGGCGCCGACCTAGGCTAGTCGCCTGACTTTTCGGCGCCAAAGAAGAATAAAAGGCACGCGACAGCGTTCCCTCCCCCTTGTGGGGAGGGTTAGGGTGGGGGTCCTTCTTCGCAAGAATCCATATGCGATACCCTCCCCACAAGCGGGAGGTAGAGGCCTGAGCTCAAACCCGCTAAAACAGCGCCTTCAGCTCCGCCAATTTGTCATTCACCAGCCAGCCATAGTAATTCTCTTCCGGCAGCTTTTCCGGCTCGCCGGCGGCGCGGCGCCTGTCGTTCTCCGCCTTCAGCGCGTCAGCCCGCTGCTCCGGATTGCCGACATTGTAGAGCGTGGCGGTGACCCCCGGATTGCCCGAAATGTCGAAGCCGGCAATGCTCTTGTAGGCATCGATCGATTTCCGGATCGTCGCGGCGACGTATGGCAGCGTCAGGTCGGGATCCATGATGGTCTTGTAGACAGAGTTTGGGTCGCCGACGTCGAGCTTCGGCAGGCCGGAGACCTTGTGCACGAGATCGCTCATCTGCAAGGCGGTCAGCGGATTGAGCTGGCCAAGGCCGAAGGTCTGGCCGGCATAATAGGGCTGGAAGAAGGTGGCGCCGAAACGGTCGTCGGGAAAGTTCGTCCCGCCGACCGACTTGCCGCGAAACGAACGGTTCCACACCTGTTCGCGGCATTCCCACAGATCGTAGCTGTCGGACATTGCGGCGCATTTCTTGAATTCCGGCCGCTGCACGAAATCGGTGATGTCCTCGCCGTCATAGGCGAAGGACAGCTTGCTGGAGAGATAGGAGATCGCCTTGACGTAGTAGGTCTGCAGCCGGTCATAGGCATCGACATTGTAAGTGTGCTCGCCGACGATGGCGCCGACGATGTGCAAGGGATCGATGCCGTAGGTGGCGGCTGCCTTCTTGATCTTGCCGCGCAATTCGGCGTCGTTCTGCAGCAGGGCGTAGACCTTGCGGTACTTCGCCTGGAAGCTGGTGTTGGTCGCTTGCGTGCGCCGGCTGGAGGCGCCCGGAATATCGGGCTGCACGGCATTGCGATTTCCCGGCGGCACCAATGTCGCTGCCTCGGCGGCGAACAGCGTCGCCGCCAGCGTCAAGCCGAGAATAACCAGAATCAGTTTTTTCATGCACCCGCCGCCCAAGCAATTCCAGGAAAAGTGTGAAACGGTTTTCCGGAATTGCGTCAAACCAAGAGATCGAGAATTGCCGCGCAAACTAGGTAAAGCTCTTGGTCGAGTCGAGAGCGCCCCTTCACCCGGCACTACGAAAGCTGCCAGATGATACCATCTGGCCACACATGATTTTGCTGGCCGGAAAATGTTGCCTGGACCGGCGCCGGAACGTTCCGGCGCCGTCGTTCAAAGGATGAACCGCGACAGGTCGGTATTCCTGGACAGGTCGCCGACATGCTTTTCCACATAGGCGGCGTCGATGGTGACGCTGGTTCCGTTGCGGTCGGGCGCGTCGTAGGAGATTTCGTCCAGCACCCGTTCCATCACTGTCTGCAGTCGTCTTGCGCCGATGTTCTCGACGCTGGCGTTGAGGTCGACGGCAATGCCGGCCAGCGAATCGATCGCGTCGTCGGTGAAGGTCAGGTCGACGCCCTCGGTCTTCATCAGAGCGATATACTGCTTGATCAGGCTGGCCTCTGTCTCGGTCAGGATACGGACGAAATCGTCCTTCTCCAGCGCCCGCAGCTCGACCCGGATCGGCAGGCGGCCCTGCAATTCCGGCAACAGGTCTGACGGCTTGGACACGTGGAACGCACCCGAGGCGATGAACAGGATGTGGTCGGTCTTCAGAGGTCCGTATTTGGTCGCCACCGTGGTGCCTTCGATCAGCGGCAGCAGGTCGCGCTGCACGCCTTCGCGGGAAACGCCGGCGCCCATGCCGCCTTCACGCGACGCGATCTTGTCGATCTCGTCGAGGAAGACGATGCCGTCATTCTCCGTCGCATCGAGCGCCCGGCGCACCACCTCGTCCTGGTCGAGCAGCTTGTCGGACTCGTCGTTGACCAGCAGGTCGTAGGATTCCTTCACCGTCGTCTTGCGCATCTTGGTCTTCTTGCCGCCCATCGCCTTCGACAGCATGTCGTTGATGTTCAGCACGCCGATATTGGCGCCCGGCATACCGGGGATTTCGAAGCCGGGCATGCCGCCAGCGCCGGTGTCGGCGACCTCGACCTCGATCTCCTTGTCGTCGAGTTCGCCGTCGCGCAGCTTCTTGCGGAAACTATCGCGGGTGGCCGGGCTCGCCGTCTTGCCGACCAGCGCTTCCAGCACGCGTTCCTCGGCGTTGACGTGGGCGCGCGCCTTGACGTCCTCGCGCATCTTCTCGCGCACCAGGCCGATGGCGATCTCGACCAGGTCTCGGATGATCTGCTCGACGTCGCGGCCGACATAGCCGACCTCGGTGAACTTGGTCGCCTCGACCTTGACGAAAGGCGCACCGGCGAGCCGCGCCAGGCGGCGCGAAATCTCGGTCTTGCCGACGCCGGTCGGCCCGATCATCAGGATGTTCTTCGGCATCACCTCTTCGCGCATCTGGCCCTCCAGCTGCTGGCGGCGCCAGCGGTTGCGCAAGGCGATGGCCACGGCGCGCTTGGCGTCTTTCTGGCCAATGATGAAACGGTCGAGTTCCGAAACGATTTCGCGGGGAGAAAATGTGCTCATATCACTAAATTCCACTTTGCCACTGCTTGATGGCCTCGAACGGATGCAGCAGCATGATCACGTTGAGTGTCAGATTGTCCCGGATGAGATAGCCGGTACCGAGTTCGAAGATGATGGCAAGGCTGACGATCACCCATATAGGTAGCCTTCGCGCCATCACAAATCCCAGCACCATGGCCAGTGTGTCGGACACCGAATTGATGATGCTGTCGCCGTAATAGTCGAGCGAGATGGTGTCGGCGCGGTAGCGCTCGATGATGAACGGGCTGTTTTCGAGCAGCTCCCAGCCGCCTTCGATGAAGACGGCGAACGCCAGCCTCAGTCCGATCGGCGAACGCGGGAACAGGAATTTGGCCAGCGCATAGAACAGGAAGCCGTGGATGATGTGCGAGAACGTATACCAGTCCGAAATGTGCTGGGAATTCTCCGAACTGTTCACCACGCCGTGCCAGAGTTTCACATAGCCGCAGGTGCAGATCGGCGCTCGCCCCATGCCGTAGAGCGCCCCAGCCTGGAAGATGACCAGGGCAAGCACCAGCAGAAGCCCCATCCGCCAGCTGTCTTCATAGGCCGAATAGCTGCTCTCCGTGGCCGGTGTCGTCATCGGTTCATTCCCCCTCGTTTCGCGTCGCCGTGTCGATCATCACAAAGCCTTGTCACGCCTTCAGCGGCGGTAGCCGGCGGATCACGGCAGCCGGCAAGGTGGGTTTGACCACAATCCGCCGGATACGCTGCCAGCCAGCCCCGAACAGAATAATCAGCGCGCCAACAACGACCAGGATCAAGGCAAAAGGCGGGATACCCGTCGAATCGGAGGCGGAATTCACCAGATAGTAGATGCCCAGCGAGCCGAAGTAAGCCAATGTCGGAACCAGAAGCGAACGGCGGTCGATGGCAAGCGCGACATAGAGGAAGCCAAGGATCAGAATCGTCAGCATGATGGTTGCATTGGCATCCGGCGCGATATGTCCGAATACGACGTTCTGGCCGGTTGCCATGATAAACAGCGGATGCACCAGCATGGGCGCCGAGACGACATGCAGCCAGAAAGCGCAATCAGACCAGATCTTGCGTCGATCCCTGTCGTAAATGTCAAAAGCTACACCCGTTGCGAACACGATCAGGCCGCAGATCAGCGGCATGTAAAGTGCCGCGCGGAGCAATTCGGGAACATCCTCAATACGCGGCGGCGCAATCGCACCCGCTGTCACGCTGTCATACAGGATTATCGCCGTTTGCAGGAAGGCAAGCAGTGTAAAGGCGATGGCGATAGCCCCGGCAATGATGGGGACGCGAAAACGCCAGAAATAGATCGCCGCCGCGATTATTCCTCCGCCCAGGAACAGATATCCGGCCTGGGACGCCTTCTGGCGCAACGCCAATAGCTGCCAGATAGTCTCCGGCTTGCGTATGCCGAAGCTGGACTCCACTTGTAGCGCCAGAGCGGCCAGAATGGCGGCCATGAAAATCAGGGCAAGCACGGACGACGATAATTTCATCCGGTGCTGACGCGTGACAATTTCGGCAAGCCCCCAGGCGAAAACCGCGAGGATGCCGGCGATCCAGAATGTCTGGCCTGGAAGCAAGGTGGTGAGGACAAAGAAGAAGCCGGCGCTGAGCAGAACGGTTCCAACGGTGACGAACAGATCGTTGCCGCCGCCGACCAGCCGCAGGTTTTCCTCGTCACCCTCGTCATCGGCGCGCCTGACCTCGGGGGCGAGAGCGACCGCGCGTTCCATGGCCTCCAACTGATCGCGCAGGGTCTGCGAGATCAAACCTTTCGCGACTGCCTTGTCGAGTGTTTCGGCGCTGATCAATTGGGCTCCTGCGTCGCGTCGCGCGCCATCATCAAGGCAGGCCCGTACTCCGATGTTCTGGTGTCAAAGGCAACAAAGCCAGCCTTTTCATAGGCGCGGATGGCCCTGACATTGGCGGGATCAGGATCGATGATGACGCGCGGCACGCCTTCGTCGAAAAGCTGTTCGACGAACTGGCGCACGATTGCCGAGCCATGGCCGAGCCCGACCAGCTCCGGCCGGCCGATCGACAGGTCGATGCCGAGCGTGCCGAACGGCTGGTCGGCATAGGGATGGCCGTCCTCCAGATGCGGATCATAGGTCTGCAGATAACCGATCGGCTTGCCGTCGAGTTCGATAATCAGCGGCTCGACGGAAATCGAGTCGATGTGCTCGCGGATCTGCGCGATCTCGATCTCGGGATCGTCCCACCACTCGGCGACATGCGGTTCGGCGAGCCAGCCGGCGATCATCGGCAGGTCTTTCTCGGTCACCGGCCGAAAATCATAGCTATCTTCTTGTTGGACCATGATCTCTGGACGAACGGAACCGTTCGTCCGAGAAAACCGGTTTCCACGTTTCGGGATCATGGTCGGCCCGCTCAGCCGACATCGAGCGTTTCGACGACGAAGCTGTTGTTGGTGTAGACGCAGATGTCGGATGCGATCTGCATCGCCTTGCGGGCGATCTCCTCGGCATCCTTGTCGCTGTCCATCAGCGCGCGTGCCGCCGCCAGCGCGTAATTGCCGCCCGAACCGATGGCCATGACGCCGAATTCGGGTTCGAGCACGTCGCCGGTGCCGGTCAGCGCCAGCGAGACCGACTTGTCGGCCACCAGCATCATCGCCTCGAGCCGGCGCAGATAGCGGTCGGTGCGCCAGTCCTTGGCGAGTTCGACGCAGGCGCGCGTCAGCTGGTCTGGATATTGTTCGAGCTTGGCCTCGAGCCGTTCCAGCAGCGTGAAGGCGTCGGCGGTGGCACCGGCGAACCCGGCGATCACATTGCCGCCCTTGCCGATGCGGCGCACCTTCTTGGCGTTGCCCTTCATGATGGTCTGGCCAAGGCTGACCTGGCCGTCGCCGGCGATCACCACCTTGTTGCCCTTGCGCACCGTCACGATGGTCGTGGCGTGCATGGTCAGTTCATTGGACATTTCCTGGCTCCGAGCAGCGCCATCCCGATAAGGCGATCGGCGCGGTACGAGTAACTTTGATCGGCCATATGTATGCATGGGGCCGGTGATTGCAAATCGCTCTCTGGCAAGGCCGATACCGCTGTCAGAGGCAACTGGCAATCGCCGGATCATGCTGCTAGAAGGCTTTCGTTTTCAAGCCTGCGAGCGCTTGAAGCCTCTGAGCCGGTCACGATGTGAACCTCTGGGACAAGGATAGAGTGATGCCGCCCCGTTCCGCCGAAGCAAGCCGCAAGACCAAGGAAACCGACATCTCCGTGGCGGTCCATGTCGACGGCTCCGGCAAGTCGGATATCGCCACGGGCGTCGGCTTCTTCGACCATATGCTGGACCAGCTGTCGCGCCACTCCCTGATCGACATGACGGTCAGGGCGAAGGGCGATCTGCACATCGACGACCACCACACGGTCGAGGACACCGGCATCGCGCTCGGCCAGGCGCTGGCCAAGGCACTGGGCGAGCGGCGCGGCATCATGCGTTATGCCTCGATCGACCTTGCCATGGACGAGACGCTGACGCGCGCCGCGATCGACGTGTCCGGCCGTCCCTTCCTGGTCTGGAACGTTTCCTTCTCATCGCCGAAGATCGGCACCTTCGACACCGAGCTGGTGCCCGAATTCTTCCAGGCGCTGGCGCAGAATGCCGGCATCACGCTGCATGTCACCAATCACTACGGCGCCAACAACCATCACATCGCCGAGACCTGCTTCAAGGCGGTGGCGCGCGCGCTGCGCGCGGCTCTCGAACGCGATCCGCGCCAGCCGGATGCGGTTCCCTCCACCAAGGGATCGTTGAAGGGATAAGGCAATGGCCACCTATGTCGTGATGGAACCGCCAGGCCGCAGCGAAAAGGCCGATGCCACGGCCTTTGTCCGCGATGGCTTCACCTGGCTGGGCCTTCTGGTGCCGCCGCTATGGTTCGCCTGGCATCGGCTGTGGATCGAGGCGGCGCTTGCCTTCGTCGTCATGGGCCTGCTTTCGATGCTGGGCCAGAAGCTCGGCCTTGGTCTGGCCGGGTCGTTGCTGTCGTTGCTGGTTTCGCTCTATGTCGGACTGGAAGGGCAAGGCCTGCGCATCGCGGCACTTCGCCGGCGCGGTTGGCACGAATGGGGCGCGGTCGAAGCCGGTTGGCTCGACGATGCTGACACGCGCTATGCGCTCGAGGCGGAAGCGCTTCCCGATCAGGCCGCACCGGCACCGCGCATGGTCCCGGACGCTGCCCTGGCGCGGCCGTCGCAGCCGGGCATGGCGCTGGGGCTGACCCACATCCCGGGAAGAAGCTGATGCGGGTTGCGATCATCGATTACGGTTCGGGCAATCTGCGCTCGGCCACCAAGGCTTTCGAGCGCGCGGCGCGGGAAGCCGGCATATCGGCTGCTATCGACCTGACATCGGATGCCGAACGGGTGCGCACGGCCGACCGCATCGTCCTGCCCGGCGTCGGCGCCTATGCCGACTGCGCGGCCGGCTTGCATGCCCTCGAAGGCATGTGGGAAGCGGTCGAGGAGGTGGCTATCGACAAGGGCCGGCCGTTCCTCGGCATCTGCGTCGGCATGCAGCTGATGTCCGAGCGCGGCCTGGAAAAGACAATCACCAACGGCTTCGGCTGGGTATCAGGTGACGTCAAGGAGATCACGCCGGCCGATCCGACGCTGAAGATCCCGCAGATCGGCTGGAACACGATCGAGCTCAAGCGCCAGCATCCGCTGTTTGCCGGCATACCGACTGGCGCAAGCGGGCTGCATGCCTATTTCGTGCATTCCTACCATCTCGATGCGGGCAAGGCGGAAGAGGTTCTGGCGGTCGCCGACTATGGCGGCCCGGTGACGGCGGCCGTCGCCCGCGACAATCTCGTCGGCACGCAGTTTCACCCGGAAAAGAGCCAGGCGCTGGGCTTGGCGCTGATCACCAATTTCCTGCGCTGGAGCCCTGAAAACCGATGAGCAAGAAGGGCTACTGGATGGCGATGGTCGAGGTGACCGATCCGGAAAATTATCCGCTATACATTGCCGCCAACAAAGCGGCTTTCGACAAATATGGCGCAAAATTCCTGACCCGCGGCGGTCGGTCGTCGAGCCCGGAAGGGCCATCGGGCAATCGCCATGTCATCATCGAGTTCGAGAGCTACGCGGTCGCACTCGCCTGCTTCCATTCGCCCGAATACCAGGCGGCGCTGAAATTCCGACGCCTCTATTCGACGTCGCATTTCGCCATTGTGGAAGGCGCCTGAACGGATGATCCTTTTCCCGGCGATAGATCTCAAGGACGGCCAGTGCGTGCGCCTCAGGCATGGCGACATGGCGACCGCGACCATCTACAACGATGATCCTGCCGCCCAGGCGCGAGCCTTCGAGCAACAGGGCTTCGAATGGCTGCATGTCGTCGACCTCAACGGCGCCTTCCAGGGCCAGAGCGTCAACAGTGCGGCGGTCGGCGCCATCCTCAAGGCAACGAAGAACCCGGTGCAGCTCGGCGGCGGCATCCGCACGCTGGCGCAGATCGAGGATTGGCTCGATCGCGGGCTGGCCCGCGTCATCCTCGGCACGGTGGCGGTGCGCGATCCCGACCTGGTCAAGCAGGCCTGCAAGGCGTTTCCGGGCAAGGTCGCCGTCGGCATCGACGCCAAGGGCGGCAAGGTCGCCGTCGAGGGCTGGGCCGAGGCGTCGAGCCTTGGCGTCATCGAACTGGCGAGGAAATTCGAGGGCGCCGGCGTCGCCGCCATCATCTACACCGACATCGACCGCGACGGCGTTTTGACCGGCATCAATTGGGACGCCACCATCGACCTCGCCGATGCCGTGTCGATCCCGGTGATCGCTTCCGGCGGCCTCGCCTCGATCGCCGACATCGTGCGCATGACCATGCCCGATGCGCAAAAGCTCGAAGGCGCGATCTCCGGGCGCGCGCTCTATGACGGCCGCATCGATCCGGCCGAGGCCCTGGCGATCCTCCAGGGCAGGGCGGAGCCGCGGACGTGAAAATTTCCATCATCCTGGCCTCCTATGACAGCGGCCATTACCATGGCGGCATGGGCCAAGGTCCGGACGCGCTGGTCTCGGGCGGGCTCGTCGAAGCCTTGACGATGGCCGGTCACGACGTCGCGGTCGGGGACATCGGCAAGGTCGGAGACGATCAGGAGCGCGAGATCGCCACCGGCTTTGCCGTCTGCAACGCGGTTGCGAGCGAGGTTCGCCTTGCCCGTGACGCCGGTCGGTTTCCCATCGTCCTTGCGGGAAACTGCCTGACCAGCGCCGGCGCGGTCGCCGGTGAGGACGCCGATGCGATCATCTGGGCCGACCAGCATGGCGACCTGAACACGCCCGAGACATCCACATATGGCTTTCTCGACGGCATGGCGCTGGCGACGGTGCTTGGCCTGTGCTGGCGGCCGATGGCGTCGGCCATTCCCGGCTTCAGGCCGATCGATCCGTCGCGTTGCGTGCTCGTCAACGCGCGCGATCTCGATCCGGCGGAAAGACAGCTTCTCGAGACCTTGCCGATCGTGCGGACGGAATGCTCCGGGGTGGCCCAGGCGGCCGAAAGACTGAAGATCGCCGGCGCCAGACGCGTGCACATGCATCTCGATATGGACGTGCATGATCCCCGGGAGCTGCAGGCCAACCGCTATATCACTTCGGGCGGCCCGAGCCCGGAACAGCTGCGCGACGCCACTTGCGCCATGGCGCTGGCGGTGCCGGTCGTCGGCATCACCGTCTCCGCCTACGACCCGGCCTTCGACGCCCAGGCCGATGTTCCGCCGCTGGTTGGCCAGTTGCTGAACGATCTCATCGCCACGATAGAGGGCCGCTGATGCTGAAAGCCCGTGTCATCCCCTGTCTCGACGTCAAGAACGGCCGTGTCGTCAAGGGCGTCAACTTCGTCGATCTCGTCGACGCCGGCGATCCGGTCGAGGCGGCCAAGGCCTATGACGCGGCCGGCGCCGACGAACTCTGCTTCCTCGACATCACCGCTTCGTCGGACAATCGCGAAACCATCTTCGACGTCATCGCACGCACCGCCGAACAATGTTTCATGCCGCTGACCGTCGGGGGCGGCGTGCGCCAGGTCGCCGATATCAGGAAGCTGCTCTTGGCCGGCGCCGACAAGGTGTCGATCAACACGGCCGCGGTGAAGAACCCGGATTTTGTTGCCGAGGCCGCCGACAAGTTCGGCAACCAGTGCATCGTCGTCGCCATCGACGCCAAGAAGGTGTCGAGCACCAGTGAGACCGACCGCTGGGAGATCTTCACCCATGGCGGCCGCGAAAAGACCGGCATCGATGCGGTCGAGTTCGCCCGGAAAATGGTCGATCGCGGCGCCGGCGAGATCCTGCTGACCTCGATGGATCGGGACGGCACCAAGGCCGGCTACGACATCGCGCTGACCCGCGCGATATCAGACGCCGTGCGCGCGCCGGTGATCGCTTCCGGCGGTGTCGGCACGCTCGACCACATGGTCGAAGGCATTCGCGACGGCCATGCCGGCGCGGTTCTGGCGGCGTCCATCTTCCATTTCGGCACCTACACGATAGCGCAGGCCAAGGCACATATGGCCGCCGCGGGGCTGCCGATGCGGCTGGACTCTGTGAATAATCGGCCCTAAAGCATGATCCCGAAAAGTGGGAACCGTTTTTCGGAAAAAGATCATGCTTAAACAAGCAGATAGATGACGGCCATGACCGAGTTTTCACTGTCAGATCTGGAAAAAATCGTCGGGGAACGCGCCCATTCCGGCGACCCGGACTCGTGGACGGCAAAACTGTTCGCGCGCGGCATCGACAAGGCGGCGCAGAAGCTCGGCGAGGAGGCGGTCGAGACGGTGATTGCCGCCGTCAAGGGCGACAAACAGGCCATCGTTTCGGAAAGTGCCGATCTTATATATCATTGGCTTGTCGTTCTCGGCCTCTCCGGGGTTCCGCTGAGCGACGTGCTCAGGGAACTCGAAGGCCGCACCGGGCGTTCGGGGATCGCCGAGAAGGCGTCACGGCCCAAGGGCTGACCGCGAGGAGGGCAGGTATCTCGATGGATCAGCTCGCGCCGACCGAGAAGTATTCCCCCTTTCGCTTCTTCTCCGCCGAGCAATGGTCGCAATTCCGCGCCGATACCCCACTGACGCTGAGCGCGGACGAATTCCGCCGCCTGCGCTCGCTCAACGATCCGGTCGATCTCGAGGAGGTCACGCGCATCTATCTGTCGCTGTCGCGGCTGTTGTCGGCGCATGTCGAAGCGAGCCAGCTGCTGTTCCGGCAACGCCAGGCCTTCTTCAACGCGGTCGACGTGGTCAAGACACCCTTCATCATCGGCATCGCCGGTTCTGTCGCCGTCGGCAAATCGACCACCGCACGCGTGCTGAAGGAACTGCTGGCGCGCTGGCCGTCGAGCCCCAAGGTCGATCTCATCACCACCGACGGTTTCCTGCTGCCCAACGAGGTCCTGCGCCGCGAGAACCTGATGGAGCGCAAGGGTTTCCCCGACAGCTACGATGTGGGCGCGCTGCTGCGCTTCCTGTCGGGCATCAAGTCGGCGCTGCCCGATGTCCGCGCGCCTGTCTATTCGCACCTGACCTATGACGTCATTCCCGGCGAGTTCGTCACCATCGACAGGCCGGACATATTGATCTTCGAAGGCATCAATGTCCTGCAGCCCGGCAAGCTGCCGCAGGACGGCAAGATCGTGCCTTTCCTGTCGGACTTCTTCGACTTCGCCATCTACATCGATGCCGACGAGAAGCTGATCCACAACTGGTACATTTCCCGCTTCATGCGGCTGCGTGAGACCGCCTTCCGCAATCCGGACTCCTTCTTTCACCGCTATTCGCAGCTGTCGGAGGGGTCGGCGCGCGCCATCGCCGAAGGCCTGTGGACCAACATCAATTTGAAGAATCTGCGCGAGAACATCCTGCCGACGCGGGCCCGCGCCGACTTGATCCTGCGCAAGGGCGCCGACCACCTGATCGAGGAAGTGGCGCTCAGGAAGCTGTGACGGCCGGCTTCGTCACCCGTCGCAATGTCAGATTGATCCGCCCGCCGTTTTTCAGCAGCGCCGAGGTCGAGGGATAGATCCGATCGACGCCGTGAAAGCACAGCCGCCCCTCGCCGCCGAGCACCACGACGTCACCGCTTTGCAGCCTGAACGACTTGGTGGCGCCATCACGCGTAGTCTGGCCGACTCGGAACAGGCAGTCGTCGCCGAGCGAGACGGAGACGACCGGCGCCGAAAAATCGGCCTCGTCGCGGTCCTGATGCAGCCCCATTTTTGCATCCGGCGTGTAGAAATTGATCAGGCATGCTTCCGGCGGGTGCGGATAGCCCGAGACCTCGCGCCACAGCTCGAGCAGCGCATCCGGAATTGGCGGCCAAGGCGCCCCGGTTACCGGATGCGCCGGCTGGTAACGATAGCCGTGCTCCTTGTCGGTGACCCAGCCGAGCGGCCCGCAATTGGTCATGCGCACGCTCATCTCCTTGCCGGTGCGCGGCATGGCCGGCACGAACAGCGGCGCCTGCTGCACGATCCGTCTCACCTCATCGACCAGCGCTTCCTGCACGGTGCGTGACAGATAGGCCGGCATGTGGCGGACACCTTTGGGCAGAACGAGCACGGATTCGGTCACCTCCCGGATGGTTCGGAACCGTAAAATGTCACGATCAAAAGAAAACGGCGACCCGAAAGCCTAATGCAGTTCACTTAGGCACCTTCAGTGTTCTGACAGGATATTTGGCTGGTAGCTTTTTGACGACACGGGGGCATGATCGCCCCCGTGTTTTTGGGAGGA